>NZ_CM000745.1:4434959-4537385 GCF_000161455.1 Bacillus pseudomycoides DSM 12442 | reverse complement strand
AAGCAAAGGCAGCCGCATTGGCAAAACAAAAAGCAACAGAAGGCGGAGCGCCATCTAACGATGAAAAGGCAAAGGCAATTGCAGTGGCGAAAGCAAAGGCGGCAGCTGCTGCCAAGGCAAAAGGTGCTGCGGGTAAGAAGGAAGAAGAGCCGGGGCAGGAAGAAACATCACCGAATCAGCCATATTTAGATGCTTATGTAAAGATTATTAAGGAGAAGACAGGCGAACATTCATTAGTAGATTACTATATTAATAAACTTTCAAAAGATGTACCAACGCTTGTTGTTGAGCCGAAGAATTACTATGAAGTGATGGAATTATTAAAGTGTCATGAAGGACTTGCCTTTGATTATATGTCGGAGTTACATGCGACGGATTTCGTTACACATATGGAAGTGTATGTCCATTTGTTTTCATATGGAAAGCGTCAATCTGTAGCAGTGAAGGTGAAGGTAGATAGGGAGGCGCCGCGGGTAGCATCGATTGCGCCGCTATGGCACGGGGCGAACTGGCCAGAGCGAGAAGCGTATGATTTGCTTGGTGTTGTCTTTGAAGGTCATCCCAATTTAACGCGTATTTTAATGCCAGATGATTGGGCGGGTTATCCGCTTCGAAAAGATTATGAGCCTTTGGATGTGGAGGTGTAGCATTATGATCCGTACAGAAGAAATGCTTTTAAATGTAGGACCGCAGCACCCGAGTACGCACGGTGTATTTAGGCTTGTTATTAAAATTGATGGGGAAATTATTAAGGAGGCTACACCTGTCATTGGGTATTTACACCGTGGAACAGAGAAAATCGCAGAGAGCTTGCAGTATACACAAATTATTCCTTATACAGATCGAATGGACTATTTATCAGCGATGACGAATAACTATGTGATTTGTCACGCTGTTGAGACAATGATGGGCCTTGAAATTCCAGAGCGTGCAGAATATTTGCGAGTACTTGCAATGGAGCTTGGCCGCGTTGCGAGTCACCTCGTTTGGTGGGGAACAAACCTTCTTGATATTGGAGCGGTTAGTCCGTTTCTATATGCATTCCGGGAGAGGGAGATGATTATTAATCTCTTAAATGAACTCTGTGGTGCGCGGCTAACGTTTAATTACATGCGAGTGGGCGGTGTAAAATGGGATGCTCCAGATGGCTGGATCCGAAAGGTCCGTGAGTTTGTTCCATATATGAGGGAGCAATTGAAAGGCTATCACGACCTTGTGAGCGGAAACGAAATTTTCTTGAATCGTGTGAAGGGCGTTGGAATATATAGCGCGGAAGATGCGCTTTCTTATTCGCTTAGCGGGGCAAATTTACGCTGCACAGGTGTGAAGTGGGATCTTCGCAAGGATGAACCGTACTCTATTTATGATCGCTTTGATTTTGATATTCCGGTAGGAAACGTGGGGGATGCTTGGGATCGTTACGTTTGTCGGATGGAGGAGATTGAGGAGTCTCTCAAAATTATTGAGCAGGCGGCTGAGCAATTCCCATCAGAAGGGCCAGTGTTGGCGAAAGTGCCGAAAATTATTAAGGCACCAAAGGGCGAGGTATTTGTCCGGATCGAGTCGCCGCGCGGAGAAATTGGCTGTTATATTGCTAGTGAAGGAAAGAAAGAGCCGTATCGCTTAAAGTTCCGCAGGCCATCTTTCTACAACCTTCAAATTTTACCGAAGCTTTTGAAGGGCGAAAATATCGCGAACTTAATTACGATTTTAGGTGGCGTTGATATTGTGCTTGGGGAGGTTGATGGGTGATGATAGAGCGGCTCTTAGAGTCATCGGCAAGCTGGACAAATTTTTTCATCTTTTTTGGGTTAGCGGTGCTTCTTTTATTTGCTGTCCTTGGATTTGTTACATATGGGATTTTAGCAGAGCGAAAAGTGATGGGATTTATGCAAGGGCGGATTGGTCCGAACCAGGTCGGCGGCAGATTCGGTTTACTGCAAACAGTTGCTGACGTTTTAAAGCTTTTATTAAAAGAAGATAGCATTCCGAAAGCCGCAGATAAGCCGCTGTTTATATTGGCACCTGTTATTGCATTTGCACCAGCTTTTATGGTGCTTGCAGTCATTCCATTTACGGATAAATTTCAGTTTGCAGATATTGGAGTCGGGCTTCTTTACTATATTGCTGTATCAGGGATTACAACGATTGGTGTTGTGACCGGGGGATGGGCATCAAACAATAAATATTCACTTTTAGGCGGGATGCGTGCGGCAGCGCAAATGATTTCCTATGAAATTCCACTTGTAATGAGCGTCATTGGTGTTGTCTTATTAGCTGGCAGTCTGAATTTAAATGAAATTGTAGCGGCGCAGGAGAAGGTTTGGTACATTTTCGCACAGCCAATCGGTTTTGTAATTTTCTTAATCGCAGCGGTTGCAGAGTTGAACCGGACGCCGTTTGACTTACCAGAGGCGGAATCGGAACTTGTTTCTGGATATCATACAGAGTATTCGGGGTTTCGCTGGGCATTCTTTATGCTTTCTGAATATGTATACTTCTTTGGAATGGCTTCGCTCATTACGGTGCTCTTCCTAGGAGGATGGAATCCAGTTATGTTCCTTGGTTTTATTCCTGGAGCTGTATGGTTTGCCTTAAAGTTTAGCTCGGTGGTCTTTCTCTTAATTTGGTTCCGCGTTACGTTTCCACGTATCAGGGGCGATCAATTAATGGAGTTTGGCTGGAAGGTATTATTGCCAATCGCACTTGCGAACATTTTCTTAACGGCATTGATTAAGGAGTTGTTCTTCTAATCCATGAGGGGGGTGCCACTAAGATATGAAAGGACTATTTAAAGGATTAAAGTATACGCTTAGCAACTTAAGTAAGAAAAAAGTAACGTACGATTATCCCAATCAACCATTGCCACTACCAGATCGCTTTCGAGGGATTCAAAAATTTTATCCAGAAAAGTGTATTGTTTGTAACCAATGTGCCAACATCTGCCCAACCGACTGTATTCAACTAACAGGGAAGAAGCATCCGGATCCGGCGAAAAAAGGAAAAATCATTGATACGTACGATATTAACTTTGAAATTTGTATTCTGTGCGATTTATGTACAGAGGTTTGTCCAACAGAGGCAATCGTTATGACAAACAATTTTGAGCTAGCGGAGTATACGCGTGATGATTTGTTTAAAAATTTGCAGTGGCTAGATGAAAATGATGAGAACGTCAGAAAGGAGAATAAAGCATGAACGGCGAGTTGATAGCGTTTTTTTTACTATCCTTAACGGCAATTATCGGTGGTATTCTTATGCTGAACTTAACGAAAGTCATGCATATGATGCTCGCTCTTGTGTTTACGTTTCTTAGCATTGCGGGATTGTATTTTCTATTATCGGCAGAGTTTGTTGGAGTAGCGCAAATCTTAATTTATTCCGGGGCGATTACGATTATTATGATTTTTGGCATTATGTTAACGAAACATGACGCTGAAAATGAATCTAGTTTTAGTTTTCGTAAATGGCTCATTTTCTTCGCAGTAGTAGTGTTTGGCGGGGTGATGTATTTCGCTGTTAATAATATAGATTTTACAAATCGAAGTGTACAAGGAAGTGTACCACTTCATGAACAAAACACACTTCAAATTGGTACACTCTTATATTCGAAATATGTCATTCCATTTGAATTAACGTCGGTTATTTTACTTGTTGCACTTGTTGGGGCAATTGTACTTGCGAAGAAGGATGAGAAAGAGGGGGATTCCAATGAGTAGTGTTCCAACTTCCGCCTACTTAGCTCTTGCCATTATTCTGTTTTGCATTGGTTTATTCGGGGCTTTAACAAAGCGGAATACGGTCATTGTTTTAGTTTGTATTGAACTGATGTTAAATGCGGCGAATTTAAACCTAGTCGCCTTTAGTAAATTAGGTTTTTTTCCGAACTTAACAGGACAAATCTTTTCACTGTTTACGATGTCTGTTGCCGCAGCTGAAGCAGCAGTTGGACTTGCAATATTAATTGCGTTATATCGTAAACATGCAACAGTTAACGTAGATGAAATGGATTCGCTTAAGGGTTAGCATTGTGACCGAAAAGGGGGAAGGAAACAATGATCGATTATGCATGGCTCATACCGCTTTTCCCACTTACCTCGTTTTTTTTGCTCGTTATGTTTGGGGAAAAATTGAGAGAAGGAAGCAGCTTACTTGGTATCTTTCTCACATTTCTTTCCTTTGTGGGTGCGGCGACTGTATTAATAGAACGGTTTTCATCAGAAACAGTAAAGCATCAGTGGTTATGGCTCCGAATTGGTGATGTGGATCTTTCGTTTGGTTTTGAGATTAACGCATTAAATGCTTTGATGCTTTTTATTGTGACACTCGTTAGCTTCCTTGTACATGTGTATTCAAAAGGGTATATGCATGGTGATGAGAGGTTGCCCGTATTTTATGCGTATTTAGGGCTCTTTACATTTGCGATGCTCGGGCTTGTTATCTCGACGAATTTACTACAGCTTTATATATTTTGGGAATTAGTTGGACTTGGCTCGTTTTTACTAATTGGTTTCTATTTCTTTAAAGAGGAAGCGAAGGCTGCTGCGAAAAAAGCATTTATTATGACGCGTATTGGAGATGTAGGTTTATTTATCGGGATGATTTTACTCTTCTGGCAGGCTGGTAGCTTTGAATATGAAGTAATCTTTAAAGCGATGAAAATGGGAGACATATCACCTACTATGATAACGCTCACGGCAATCTTGATCTTTATTGGTGCCATGGGGAAATCAGGTCAGTTTCCGCTTCATACGTGGCTACCGGATGCGATGGAAGGGCCAACGCCTGTATCTGCGCTCATTCACGCGGCAACGATGGTTGCAGCAGGTGTGTACTTAGTGGCAACGATGTTTCCGCTATTCTCTGCAAGTCCTGCAGCGATGCAAACAGTCGCGGTTGTTGGCGCCTTTACTGCAATCTTTGCTGCGTCCATTGGCCTCGTACAAACGGATATAAAAAGAGTCCTCGCATATTCAACAGTGAGCCAGCTCGGCTATATGATGCTCGCGCTTGGCTCGGCAGGATACGTTGCTGGAGTCTTTCATTTAACGACACATGCTTTCTTTAAAGCATTGCTTTTCTTAGCGGCAGGAAGCGTCATTCATGCGGTGCATACGCAAAACATTAATGAAATGGGCGGATTGCAGAAGAAAATGAAAGTGACGGGGCTACTCTTCTTAATCGGCACGCTAGCAATTAGTGGTGTCCCGCTCTTCTCAGGTTTTTTTAGTAAGGATGAAATTTTGGCGGCGACGTGGATGCACGGCAATTATGTTTTGTTTGTCCTTGCGGTTCTCGCAGCATTTTTAACGGCGTTTTACATGTTCCGGTTATACTTTCTCGTTTTTACAGGAGAGGCGAAGAAAGAAGAGGATGTGCATGAATCTCCGCGCGTCATGACATTTCCGATGATTGTCCTTGGTATTCTTGCAGTTTTGGCAGGGTATATCAATACGCCTTGGTTTGGCACGTTTCTTGGGGACTGGCTTACAAAGAATGTCCCGTTCCAAGTAGAGCAAAGTCATGGTCCGGTGTGGATTATGATTGTTGCGACACTCGTTTCGTTTGCGGGCATTCTCGCGGCATATCTTATCTATGGGAAACGATCTATTTCTAGAGATCGGGATGGCGGAAAAGAAACAGTCCTATATAGCCACCTTAAGGAAAAATATTATGTAGATGAACTGTATAGTGTGACTGTGCTCCCGCTCGTAAAAGGAATCGCTTATGTGCTTCACTTATGTGAGGTCTATATTGTGGAAGGAATCGCCCAGTTAATCAGAGGTATTGTGAGAGGGGCAAGCATTGTTGGTTCTAAACTTCAAAACGGAAACGTACAAGTATACGGAACCGCAGTGGCTGTTTCCGTGGCGACATTAGTTGTCATTCTGTTATATACGGGGGGGTATTGGCAATGAATGCATTATTATTATCATTCTTCATTTTCTCCCCGCTTCTAGGGATTCTCTTACTTACGTTAACACCGAAAACGGAAGTGCGTGCAGTGCGAGTCCTCGGTTTGTTCGGAACAATTCTTCCGCTTGGCATCGCGATTGTTCTGGCTAGTACATATGCTTCCGGAAAGAGCTTAACGATGTTTGCTGAAAAGGTGAAATGGATTCAATTCGGACATTTTCCGGGCGTAGATGAAAAGTTGTTTTCTATTTACTATGAGCTTGGTATCGATGGCTTTTCGCTTGTGATGATGATACTCACGGCGCTTTTAGCAACACTTGCGGCGATTACTGCCTTTTCCATTCAAAAAAATATAAAAGGTTTTTACATGCTTTTGTTAACACTTGAAATTGGGATGCTCGGTGTCTTTGCAGCAGAAAATTTACTTCTATTCTTTGTCTTCTTTGAAATTACATTACCACCGATGTTTTTGCTTATTGGAAAGTGGGGGAAATTGAACAGTGAAAAAGCTGCCTATAGTTATTTGATTTATAACGGAATTGGATCAGCGATTTTACTCATTGTTTTCTCTATCCTCTTTGCAAAAACGGGTACAACAAATATTGCAGATTTAAAAGATATTTTGACTGGGGTGGACACGGCGCTTCTGGGCGATATTTCAAGTTCATTGCAGCTCGGTTTATTCATTGCACTTATGATAGCCTTTGCTATTAAGCTACCGGTATTCCCTTTGCATCGCTGGATGGTGAATGTGCATGTCGAGGCCCATCCTGCTGCGGTGATGCTCCATGCGGGTGTTCTGCTCAAGATTGGAGCATACGGCATCGTTCGCTTTGGGAAGGGGCTATTCCCGGAGCAGTTTCAAGACTTTGCGATGCTACTGGCGATTTTAGGGGTAATCAACTTGCTATACGGTGCTTTTCTAGCGATCATTCAAACAGATTTTCGAAAGGTACTCGCTTATTCCAGTATTTCGCATATGGGAATCGTTTTAATGGGACTTGGGGCACTGAATGCAGCCGGTATGAAGGGAGCGCTATTTCAAGTCGTATCTCACGGTTTAATTGCAGCGCTACTATTTTGCTTGCTCGGCATGATTGAGGGGCGTTTTGGCACGTCTGACATTACGAAGCTTGGTGGCCTCGCAAAACAAGTTCCTGTGTTAAGTGGTTTCTTATTAGCAGGAAGCATGGCTTCGCTTGGCCTTCCGGGCATGTCTGGGTTTGTTAGTGAGTTTCTTGCATTCCTCGGACTATTTCAAGGGAAGCCAATGCTCGCGGCGATCGGTGCGCTTGGCATCATTTTAACAGCGGTATATGTCCTAAGGGCTACGCTTCAAGTGACATTTGGAAAGAAGGAATTGGCAGCGAGGCCGGATGTCCGCGGCTGGGAATACGTTCCGATTGTGCTCTTGCTCACTTGTATTCTTGCAATTGGTATTATGCCAGAACTGTTAGGGACGCCGCTGCAATACACAGTGAAAATATTGGGGGTGAGGTAGGATGGATATGAATACATTACTTAGCTTATCTTGGCATTTAATGGTACCGGAGTTCATCATTCTTGGAGCGGCCATCCTTCTCTCGCTTCTTGATTTATTTCTAAAGTTTGATCGTAAGTATTTAGGGCTTGGGGCGATTGGAGCGGCAGTGCTATCGCTAATCGCATTAATTACATTGTATGGTGAACCGGCTGGAGACATTTTAAGTGGTTCGTTTGTACTAGATGGATTTTCAAAAGGGTTTAAAACGTTACTATTAATTGGAGCCATCCTCGTTTTATGTATGGCGATGAGCGATGATAAAAAAGAGCCGATTCAAGATAAAGGGGAATACTATTATTTATTTTTAATGGCAGTTCTCGGTGCGATGTTTATGGCGTCTAGCGTCGACTTTATTACGCTCTTTATTGGCCTAGAGTTGTTATCACTGTCTTCGTACATTTTAGTTGGGATTCGAAAGACAAATCGTGCTTCGAATGAAGCGGCGATGAAATATGTTATTAATGGCGGAATTGGGACGGCTATTACGCTCTTTGGAATGAGTTACTTATACGGCATTACGGGGGCTACTAATATTATTGGTATGCAGGAAGTTCTCATGCAAGGTGTGGATGGCAGCATTCAACTTTTGTTATCGCTTGCTTTCTTGCTTCTGTTTGTTGGGCTGTCCTTTAAAATTGCGACGGTGCCGTTTCATATGTGGGCACCAGACGTATATGAAGGGGCCGTGACACCTGTTACAACTTTCCTCGGGACAATTTCTAAAATCGCCGGTTTTATTATGATGATAAGATTGTTCCTTATGGTATTCGGCGCTATACCTGTTCATGGAAGTGAGCAAACAGTATTTGCTAACATGAGCGTATATATTGCCGTGCTCGCTATTATTACAATGATCATTGGTAATGTAGTGGCACTCAAGCAATACAGCGTAAAGCGTCTATTCGCCTATTCTGGCATAGCACACGCTGGATATTTACTCGTTCCGCTTGTAGCGTTATCACCATTTACAATGGATAGTATGTGGTTTTATATGTTGGCATACCTGTTAATGAATATAGGAGCTTTTGCAGTCATCCACGGATTAATCTTACAAAGCGGAAAGGAAAATTTCACAATTTTCTCTGGTTTATACAAACGCTCTCCGTTTGCCTCTGCAGCGATGACCATTTTCATTCTGTCTTTGGCAGGAATTCCAGGAACAGCTGGTTTTATCGGAAAGGTTAATATTTTCTTAAGTGCCTTCACTGCTAGTCCAGCCCATTACGTGCTGGCATCAGTCATGATGGGCACAACGATTATCTCGTTTGTATATTATTTCCGTATTTTGCAGCAAATGTTCTTTCGAAAGAGTAGTGAAGAAGATCCGGTACACTTACCAATCAATTTGAAAGTCGTCATTAGTTTTTGTTTAATTGCAACTGTATTACTCGGAATTCTACCGGCAATTGGCTACAATTTCTTTTATGAATATTTTCCATTGATGAAAGATTTCTTCTTCACAGGGAACGTGGTACAATAGTGAAAACAAAAAGTGTAGAGTCATCGCTCTACGCTTTTTATTGTGGAGCAATGAGAGGGGCAAAGTGAAACTTTCGTTAGCGCGAGACCTTATCCTTCACGAATGTGATGCTCGAACAAAGTAAACTCTAATAGGTAGTGCCCTTCTTTCAGAGGGATACTTTATACTGCCTGTTTGGGCGGGAAAAAGTGTGGTTTCCATTTATATGGGATCGTTTTGCATCCTAGATGATGGTAAGCCAAACAAAAGGAGTCGATTTTTTTGGCGCAACTTTTAGGGCAACAAGCACTGATTGCGATTGTTTCGCATTTATTGTTTATTACCATTACGTGGTGGGCCTTACAAGGTATCCATATTGAACGCCTGATGAAATCTGGAAAGGTATTGCAGACGAGGATTTTACTCATTCTTGTTACGATTGCCATTGGGACATCTGTCAGCAACTTTTTTCTTGATTATTTAGGGTATTCGAAGAGTTTAACGTATTTAGTCAAGTAAGTGTATAGAACCTCATATCTCCGTTAACAATGGGGATAGGAGGGGATGAAACTTGAAAAGCTTAAAAACAATTCTTATTGTTGTCGTAAGTATTGTCGTATTCTTGGTCGGGTATAAAGAGATAAAGCCCGTAAGTGACGAAGGGAAAATGGAGAGTATGATCGCAGCTCTTGAAAAAAATGGAGCAGAGGTAGAGCAGTGGTCATGGTTAGCACGAGAAACCAGAACCATTTCTAATATACATACGTTTCAAAAATTGTTAAATGAAGTGAAAGAAAAAGCGGATATTCAAAAATGGGAATTGGAAACATCTCATGATGGATATAAAGCAACAGCATACAAAAAATTTTCTTCTTATGAAGAACGAATAGTAGTAACTTGGAGTAAGGAAAATAGTAAAGAAAACACTTTCATTATCTTTGAAGTAAGCGGGTCAAAATGGGACCCTAAAAGCATTCGGGAAATGGATAAAATTTTTAGTACAAAACCTACAATTTACACTTGTGTTCAAGGTGTACTGAGTGATAAGATTGAAGGTGTTTTGCAAAATAAAACCAATCAGGTTTTGAAAGATCTTTCAGCAAGAGCGATCGAGAAGATAGAAGAAAGAGCATTTGTGTCAGTCTCCGCATATAATAAAAAGTGGAATGACGCTCTTTCAACAAATAGAGAGAAAATCAATGTGCAAATAGCAATACGCTCTACAGACAGTAAAGATACAATTGTGGTTGGCACACCGATCATAACTTCTGAGTATTGAATAGATATTGAAAAAAGGACACGGAGGGGAATAAATTGGAAAAAATCATCGTCCGTGGCGGAAAGCGGTTGAATGGCACAGTGCGTGTTGAGGGCGCAAAAAATGCTGTATTACCTATAATCGCTGCAGCCCTATTAGCGAGTGACGGAAAGAATGTACTATCTGAAGTACCAGTTTTGTCTGATGTATACACAATTAATGAGGTATTACGTCATTTAAATGCTGAAGTCGTATTTGAAAATAACCAAGTAACAATTGATGCTTCAAAGGAGTTAAATATTGAAGCACCATTTGAATATGTACGTAAAATGCGTGCGTCCGTTCAAGTAATGGGACCACTATTAGCACGTAATGGTCGTGCTCGTATTGCACTTCCTGGTGGATGTGCAATTGGTTCACGTCCAATTGACCAACATTTAAAAGGCTTCGAAGCAATGGGAGCGAAAGTAAAAGTTGGTAATGGCTTTGTTGAAGCTTATGTAGATGGACAATTACAAGGCGCGAAAATTTACTTAGACTTCCCAAGCGTAGGTGCAACAGAAAACATTATGTCTGCTGCTACATTAGCAAAAGGGACAACAGTACTTGAAAACGCAGCAAAAGAACCAGAAATCGTTGACTTAGCTAACTTCTTAAATGCAATGGGAGCAAAAGTACGCGGAGCTGGAACTGGAACGATTCGTATCGAAGGCGTTGATAAATTATATGGTGCACACCATTCTATTATTCCTGACCGTATTGAAGCAGGAACGTTTATGGTTGCAGCAGCAATTACTGGTGGAGACATCTTAATTGAAAATGCTGTACCAGAACATTTACGTTCTATCACAGCGAAAATGGAAGAAATGGGTGTTAAGGTTATTGAGGAAAACGAAGGCGTACGTGTTATCGGCCCAAGTAAATTAAAAGCCGTTGATATTAAAACAATGCCTCATCCAGGTTTCCCAACAGACATGCAATCACAAATGATGGCATTGTTATTACATGCGGATGGAACAAGCATGATTACAGAAACGGTATTTGAAAACCGCTTCATGCATGTGGAAGAATTCCGTCGTATGAATGCAGACATCAAAATTGAAGGCCGTTCTGTTATTATGAATGGACCTAACAACTTACAAGGTGCAGAAGTAGCAGCAACTGACTTACGTGCTGCAGCGGCATTAATTCTAGCTGGTTTAGTATCAGATGGTTACACACGTGTAACAGAATTAAAACACCTTGATCGTGGATATGTAAACTTCCATGAGAAACTAGCTGCATTAGGTG
Source organism: Bacillus pseudomycoides DSM 12442 (assembly GCF_000161455.1). GTDB lineage: Bacteria > Bacillota > Bacilli > Bacillales > Bacillaceae_G > Bacillus_A > Bacillus_A pseudomycoides. The sequence continues at coordinate 4,525,919 of NZ_CM000745.1, read as the reverse complement.
CAACAATTGAACGTGTAAATGAAAAAGTAGAAGAAGTGACGAAGCAACAAGTTTCTGACCTTCACGCTTAAGTTTGAGTAGTCTCTATGTCTTTTTGACATAGAGGCTATTTTTATTGGGCTATTATTGTTATAGTCAACAAATTCCTTTTTTATGCCTGTCCACCTGAAAAATTTAGAAAATTCTTTCCTTTGAGATTGCATCCTGTCATATCAGTACTTTATATTTTCCCTTTGCAGAAGTTCCTCCCGATATGTTCTAAAAGCTTGTCACGTTCCATAAGAATGAAATGAGTCTAATTTCATAGTGGGGGAAAAAGATGAAAATTTCAAAGCCACTTTTCATTACAATGGCGCTCTTAGTGGCGCTCGTCATTATTGTACCGACCGTACTTGTTATTCCGTTTACGAAAGCGAAAGTAAGTCAGCCGCCCGAACATCCTCCAGCCATGCAAAGTGTGCCAGCTCCTAAAAAGGTAAATACTGCTGTCCAAGTTACTGTGTATCGTAATGCACAAAAGAAGGTAGAAACGATGCCGATGGAAGAGTATGTTACAGGTGTAGTAGCTTCTGAGATGAATGCTAGCTTTGAAATGGAGGCATTAAAAGCACAGGCATTGGCAGCGAGAACATTTATTGTACAGCGTATGCTAGGCGGAAGTAAGAAAAACAATGCGGATGTGACAGATACGGTTAATGATCAAGTGTACAACAGTAAAGAAGAGCTAAAGAAGACATGGGGCAAAGATTATGAGAAAAATTTGAAGAAGATTGAAGAAGCTGTGTCTAAAACAGCCGGACAAGTTTTAACCTATGATGGTAGTCCCATTACGGCGTCCTTCTTCTCAACAAGTAACGGTTATACAGAAAATGCTGCAGACTACTGGGGGAGCGACTTACCATATTTAAAAAGCGTAGACAGTCCATGGGATCAAGCTTCTCCAAAATTTGCGAGTGAGCAAACTTTTACTGTAGATGATTTTCAAAAGCGTCTTGGCGTAAAGGTGCTTGCAAATGGAAAAGTCGGTAATATTAAAGACCGTACAGAAGGAAAACGGGTGAAGGATGTAGAGTTTCAAGGAAAGGTATTAACAGGGAAAGAAGTAAGAACAAAACTGGGATTACGCTCCTCTGACTTTACATGGAAACAACAAGGAAAGAGCATTGTCGTCACAACGAAAGGTTTCGGCCATGGCGTTGGCATGAGCCAGTATGGTGCCAATGGAATGGCGAAAGAAGGAAAAGGATATACGGATATTGTTGCTCATTACTATAAAGGTATCGAAATTAAAACGCTAAACGAGTATGAAGGAAAGTTAATGGCGAAGAACTGATGCTTAAGGGTTACTGACAGTTGGGCGCTGCTCGTTTGAAAATATATCGGCGCTTTTTGGAATATATCAACCGTTCGACAAAACTTAGTGATTATTTGACAACAAAGGAGCTCATCCCAATGAGCTCCTTTTGTCATTATTTGTAGAAAACGAAAGAAATGTTAACGGCTTTTGTCTCGTTTTGTTGTGTTATAATACAGTTGTATGTGTATATATAAAATAATAACAGGGGGCATGAAATATGATGATGGATGTACCACTTCTCATTCCAGCAATGATGGAACGAGCGGAGAAATATTTTTCAAAAAAGGAAGTTGTTTCGCGCACTGCATCGCGTATTCAAATATTAACATACGGAGAGATTGCGAAGCGGACAAGACGGCTTGCTAGAGTACTAAATAAAATGGGGATTGATAGAGGGGACAAAGTTGGAACAATCGCTTGGAATCATCACCGCCATTTGGAAGCATATTTTGCAATTCCAGGAATTGGGGCGGTGTTACATACGATTAACTTACGGCTCTCCGCAGAGCATATTTCTTATATCATTAACCATGCTGAAGATAAAATCATTCTCGTTGATGAAGATATGGTTCCTGTATTAGAAAGTATTCAACACGAAATTCCTCATGTGAAAGCATTTATTATTATGACAGATGATCACGAACTACCTCACACAACACTATCACCAGTATATCATTACGACAAACTACTCGAAGAAGGCGACGAAACATTCCCATTCATAACAGACTTAGATGAAAAAGAACCTGCGGGTATGTGCTATACTTCCGCAACGACCGGAAAACCGAAAGGCGTTGTGTATACACACCGTAGTATTGCACTCCATAGTTATACGCTCGGCCTTGTGGACGGCGGGAATCTATCAGAAGTAGACACTTGTATGCCTGTCGTTCCGATGTTCCATGTAAACGCATGGGGGCTTCCGTTTGCAGGTACATGGTTCGGCACAAAGCTCGTCTTACCAGGACCACACTTTACACCGGAAATATTAGCTCAGCTTATTGAGCGTGAGAAAGTGACAATTACTGCTGGTGTACCAACAATTTGGATTGGGTTACTGCAAGAGCTTGAAAAATATCCGTATGATATTAGTAGTATTCGTACGATATGGTCAGGTGGATCAGCAGCACCAGGAAGCATGATTCGCACATATGAGGAGAAATATGGAATTGCTTTTAGGCAAATATATGGAATGACAGAAACAAGCCCAGCTGTTGTAATTAACTGTCCAAAGTCATATCAGCGCGATTTACCGAAAGAAGAATATTATGAACTACGCTCCCGCCAAGGATACTTATTCCCAGGCCTTGAAATGAAGGTAATTGGTCAAGAAGGGGAGATCAAATGGGATGGTGAAGAAATGGGAGAGCTTTGCCTGCGCGGACCGTGGATTGCGGGTAGTTATTATAACGATGAACGTACAGCAGATTCCATGCAGGATGGCTGGTTACATACAGGAGATATTGTAACTGTTGATCCAGAAGGGTTTATTAAAATTGCTGACCGTACGAAAGATTTAATTAAAAGCGGCGGTGAATGGATTTCCTCCGTTGATTTAGAGAACGCTTTAATGGCACATGACAAAGTACTAGAGGCATCTGTCGTTGCCGTGCCACATGAAAAATGGCAAGAACGCCCTGTTGCCTGCGTTGTCTTAAAAGAAGGACAAACAGTAGAACAAGAGGAGCTCTATGCATTATTAGAAGACCAGTTCCCGAAATGGTGGATGCCGGATGACATTTTATTCGTGGAAGAGATTCCAAAAACATCTGTCGGGAAATTCCTGAAAAGGGCACTTCGTGATCAGCTGAAAAGTTATATGGTGAAGCAGCAGTAATAGTTGTATGTTAAAATCAATCAAAAAGGAGCTAATTTAGCTCCTTTTTATTTTTGAGATAAATATCATAATCTTCCATTAACTGTTTGGTATAATGAGATAAAAACTCATCTGGAGGAGAAAACATGGCGTTATTGGAGTTAAAACAATTGGGTAAGACGAACCAGTTGCAGGCGATTCAGCTTGAAATTGAAAAAGGGCAATGTGTTGTGCTGCAATGTAACAATCATACGGCGAAGATTTTACACCGCATTATAATCGGTGAAGAAGAGGCATCGGCTGGAAGTGTTTTATTTGACGGGGAACCGATTCAAAAGCAAGTCTACTCGCGCATTGGTTTTTGTTTTTTAAAAGATGAGGCATATAACCGCTTAAAAGTAAAAGAATACTTCGCCTTTTTATCCGGATTGTATGACTCGAATATTAGCATAGAAGAAGTTGTCCAGTATGTTGGTTTACTAGATAAAATGAACGTCAAAATTGAAAAGCTATCATTTTCTGAAAAACGCCGTCTTCACATTGGGCGGGTCATGATTCATAATCCGGATTTAATTATTTTTGAAGAGCCAGAGCAAAATGTAGATATAGAGAGCACAATTATCATTCGAAAAGCAATTATGAAGATGAAAGAACAAGGGAAGGCCATCTTTATTACATCATCCTTTTTATCAGATGCACTTTCTTTAACAGAAGATGTGTATGTATTAAATCCAGATGGCGTTAAAAAAGTAGAAATCGAACAAGAAGAAGGGGAAGAGATAGATCAAGAAAATATCGTTCAAATGATTCCGCAAATGAAGCTCGAAAGAATCCCAGCAAAAGTGAACGATAAAATCATTTTGCTTGATCCGATGGAAATTCATTTTATTGAAACGCAAAATGGAACAACGCATATTCATGTTCGCGAAGGGGACTTTGTATGTGCGTTAACATTAAGTGAGTTAGAAGAAAGATTAAAAGGTTTTGGATTCTTTCGATGTCACCGCTCTTATCTTGTTAACTTACAGCGCGTACGAGAAGTGATTACTTGGACTCGTAATAGCTTTAGCTTAATCTTGGATGATGAACGAAAAAGCTCTATTCCACTTTCTAAAGGTCGAATGGATGAATTAAAAGGTGTCATTGGACTATAATGATGCTCCAGTAAGCGGAAAATAGGATTCATTCACCGGTAAAAAGACTCCTTTTACCGGTATTTTACTGCGTAACCCCTTTGTTTTTCATATGATTGAGCCAAGAACAGCGAACACAACAAGCCGAGGCGGCAAACGAGTCGCTGAAGCGAAATTATCTATAGAAGAAAAACAAAGGGGATGACAAAATGACATTGGCAATTGAAATGAAGGATGTAATGAAAACCTTTAATGAAAAAACAGCACTTCGAAATGTAAGTATTGAAGTAAAGCAAGGAGAAATCTTCGGGTTTCTAGGACCAAGTGGATCAGGGAAAACAACAACAGTGAAAATTTTAACTTCCCAATTGCTTCACAGTGTTGGAAAAGTGAAAGTACTAGGAAAAGATATTACAGGTCCAAACAGCATCGATTACAAACGAATTGGTATTTTAACAGATAACAGTGGTCTATATGAAAGACTTAGCATTTATGATAACTTACTATTATTTTGCGACTTATACGATTGTCCTAAAGAAAGAATTGATGAAGTACTATCCCAAGTGAACTTATTAGAAGATAAAAAAACACCAGTCAAAAAATTATCAAAAGGGATGAAGCAGCGCGTTACGCTAGCACGAGCAATTCTGCATAAACCGGATATTCTCTTCTTAGATGAACCAACATCAGCACTTGATCCAGTCAACGTCCAAAACATTCATAACATCTTAAAGGACCTAAATAGAGAAGGAACAACGATTTTCTTAACGACGCACAATATGGATGAAGCAGAAACGCTTTGTGACCGCATTGCTTTCTTATGTGGAGGGGAAATTGTAGCACTTGATACACCAGAAAATTTAAGACTTCAATACGCGAAAGACAAGATCGAAGTCGTGCTAAAGGATAAGAAAAAAGAAACAGTGAAAAAAGACGAATTAGGCGCAAAATGTATTTCTGAGTGGATGAAAAATGGTGAATTATTATCGATTCATTCTTATGAGCCAACACTAGGAGATATCTTTATTGAAGTAACTGGGAGGGGATTATAATGACATTTTCAATGAGACGTGTATCGGCGATTTTACGGAAAGAGATGCAGGATTTGAAGAATAACGCACAAATATTATTAATGGCGATTTTACCACTTGGATTGGCATTGTTTTATAAGCAAATGGGACAAGGGAAGGAGTTTATGGGAGGCTTTGTAATCGTCATGATATTATGTATGGTTACAACAATCTCACAGGCAACTCTTATTGCGGAAGAGAAGGAGAAACATACGTTACGAGTGCTTATGCTATCTCCTGCTTCTCCATTTGAAATCATTATTGGAAAAGCACTACCAATCATTGTTTTAACGTTTGTTATAAGTTTTCTTAATTTATTTATACTAGATGTTTTACAAGGGAATATGTTGTTCATGTTTCTGTTAATGTTATTAGGAACATTAGTGTTCATCATATGTGGGACAATTATCGCTCTTTTAGCTAAAAATTTAGTGCAAGTTTCTGTTATTGCATCACCGGTTGCAATGGTCTTACTCATGACTCCAATTTTAAGTAATGTTATAAAAAATGACATTTTGAAAAACATACTATCGTATTTACCGACTAATCATATTTTTGAAGCGTTCGTAAGTGTTGTGGAGGGGAAAGGCTTCTCTGCAATTGCTGCAGATCTAATCAATGTCTCTATTTGGTTAGTCATTTCAATTATTGTTTGCCTCTTCGTTTACAAAAAGAAACAACTAGACTAAAAAACTGAGCCAATCCGCTCAGTTTTTTCTTTTTTCTATCATTTCCTCGGAAATTTCGCAATTCCTATACATATTTTTACAGATTTTGTCGAAAAGTAATTAGTTATAGGTTGTATAGGATGAATGAATATTGTTCAAAATGATTGCTGAGGTGATGATAGAATGCGAGGAAGGAATAATAAAAAGTCGCAAAAGGTAGTTCATTTATTTCAAAAACGGTGGGTATTTCCGGCAATCTATATTGCATGTGCAGCGGTAATCTTGACGGTTGCTCTATGGTTCCAGGCAGCTAATCCAAAGAAAGCGCCTAATAAAGAGCAAAGTGCGCCGTATGGTCAAACGGAAAATCCAGTAGTACCAGTAACAAAGTCTTCAGAAGTTGTGAAAATGCCAGCTGCAAAGAATGTAGATGTTGTTGTGAAGAAGAAGTTTTATGAAGATGGAGCAGCAGAAGAGGAGCAAGAACAAGCACTTGTCTTTTATAACAACACATATTCTCCTAATAAAGGAATCGATGTTGCTGCGAAAAATGGAAAAGAATTCGATGTTACAGCTGCTTTAAGTGGTACAGTAACAAAAGCTGAAAAAGATTCGCTTCTCGGTTATGTCGTAACAGTGGATAACGGAAATGGTCTTGCAACATCTTATCAAAGCTTGGGCAGTGTAAAAGTAGAAAAAGGTGCAAAAGTTGCACAAGGTGAAGTATTAGGAAAATCCGGTCTAAGTGCAATGAATAAGGAAGCAGGTTCTCATGTACACTTTGAAGTTCGTAAAGATAATGTAGCTGTCAATCCAGAGCGTTACCTTAACAAACTTGCGACAGACGTAAAAGCAGAAGCAGGAGCAGCAAAAGAAACAAATGGTTCTGCTGATGAAAAAGGTAAAAAAGAAGAGAAATCAACAAGCGGTTCAGCTGATGAAAAAGGTAAAAAAGAAGAGAAATCAACAAGCGGTTCTGCTGATGAAAAAGGTAAAAAAGAAGAGAAATCAACAAGCGGTTCAGCTGACGAAAAAGGTAAAAAAGAAGAGAAATCAACAAGCGGTTCAGCTGACGAAAAAGGTAAAAAAGAAGAGAAATCAACAAATGGCGCAGCTGATGAAAAAGGTAAAAAAGAAGAAAAATCAACAAATGGTTCTACGGAATCATCTAGCGATTCTTCTTCTACACAAGAATAATAAAACGAAAAAATCAGCTCTCACTAGGGAGTTGATTTTTTTATTTTTATATAAAAATGATTCATTTCGAGAGGGAAATAGCAATAACAAGGAAATTTGACGGAATTCTCGAATATATATTAAGAAAAGGAGGGGATTACTCTGTCATTTGTATTTGTTCTGTCGATTGCCCTTATTTTGTTGTTTATTTTATTTACTTTATATTATTACATTGCCAGTAAGAAAGAAGTTCCCCACCATCAATTATTAGAAGAAGAATGTGATCATGAAGAATGACGCCTTTGACAAGAGGCGTCATTCTTTGGTTTTTGTAGGGCAATCCATCAAGTGAAAATTGTCATTGTTAACGTATTTCTCACACGAATTTGTAATTTTTCTTAACTTAGTCCGTAAAAATACCGAACTTGTAGCATATATCAGTAGTGCGGGCAATACAATGATATAAACCAATGCAAAGAGAGTGTTTGAGGTGAGAAATCGTGGGTCATTTCATTATAAATTCCAGAATGTTTAAAGTTTACAAACAGCACTCAAATTTACTTCTTAGTCATATGCAGCGAGTCTCATTTCACACTTCTCACATCCAATTTAGGGAGGCGAGTGGTGTGCACGATTACATCAAAGAGAGAACTATCAAGATTGGCAAGTATATCGTGGAGACAAGAAAAACAGTTCGTGTGATTGCAAAAGAATTTGGGGTATCAAAGAGTACAGTCCATAAAGATTTAACAGAACGTTTACCAGAGATTAATCCAGAGCTCGCAAATGAAGTGAAAGAAATTCTTGATTATCATAAGTCGATTCGCCACCTAAGAGGCGGGGAAGCGACGAAGCAGAAGTACCGAAAAGAAGATACAGAAAGAATCGTGCAGCAATAATTCATTATACGGCAAACATTCCTTGGTCATGACGGAACATTTTTCAGAAGAATTATCTTTTCAAATATTACGTTTTCGTTAAATTTATGATAAAATCAGAAATTAGGTGTAAAAGAATTCGGGTACAACCTGATTTTGAATATCAAGGAGGAAAACACAGGAATGTTTGCGAGAGATATCGGAATTGACCTAGGCACAGCTAACGTATTAATTCATGTAAAGGGTAAAGGGATCGTTTTAAACGAACCGTCTGTTGTAGCAATTGATCGCAATACTGGAAGAGTATTAGCGGTAGGTGAAGAAGCAAGAAGTATGGTAGGACGTACACCTGGTAATATTGTAGCGATTCGTCCGCTTAAAGATGGTGTAATTGCAGATTTCGAAATTACAGAAGCAATGTTAAAGCATTTTATTAACAAGCTGGACGTGAAGAGCTTCTTTTCAAAACCTCGCATTTTAATTTGTTGTCCAACAAACATTACATCTGTAGAACAAAAAGCAATTCGTGAAGCTGCTGAACGCTCAGGTGGTAAAACAGTATTCTTAGAAGAAGAACCAAAAGTAGCTGCTGTTGGTGCCGGTATGGAAATCTTCCAACCGAGCGGAAATATGGTTGTTGATATCGGTGGAGGTACAACAGATATTGCCGTGCTTTCAATGGGTGATATTGTTACCTCCTCCTCTATCAAAATGGCTGGCGACAAGTTTGATATGGAGATCTTAAACTATATTAAACGTAAGTATAAGCTATTAATCGGAGAACGCACATCAGAAGATATTAAAATTAAAGTCGGTACAGTATTCCCAGGTGCACGTAGTGAAGAACTTGAAATTCGCGGACGTGACATGGTAACGGGCTTACCACGTACAATCACAGTATGTTCAGAAGAGGTTACAGAAGCATTAAAAGAAAATGCGGCTGTCATTGTACAAGCTGCAAAAGGTGTATTAGAGCGTACACCACCAGAACTATCTGCAGACATCATTGACCGCGGTGTGATCTTAACGGGCGGAGGCGCATTATTACATGGTATCGACATGCTTCTAGCAGAAGAATTAAAAGTACCAGTACTAATCGCTGAAAACCCAATGCACTGTGTTGCTGTTGGTACAGGCATTATGTTAGAGAATATTGATAAATTGCCACGTCGTATGTTGAAATAGTCATATAAAGGGTAGTAAAAAGTGCGAAGGAACTAGTTCCTTCGCACTTTTTTTGTAAATAAAAGAAAGTAAGAGGAGGTTTGTAACACCAATTAAGAAAGCGTTTTCTTGTGCCGGATGTGACAATAGTTGTTAGGTTATTGTCATAGTTTGTAAATAAAAATTATGTTATAATCATCTTTGTGAATTTCGTGTGAACTCAATGTAAAATCTATGTAAATTTGTTTTGGATTTACATTGGTGAATTTGAGTCGTTCTTACCATTCATAGGCGTAGGAGAAGCTCTAATTTAAATATACTTCTAAACTAAATAATTATAAAATAATAACATTTCACAGGGGGCACGATCATGAAAAAGGTTATTACATATGGAACTTTCGATTTATTGCACTGGGGACATATTAACTTATTGAAGAGAGCGAAAGATTTAGGAGATTATTTAATTGTCGCCGTTTCTTCAGATGAATTTAACAAATTAAAAAATAAAAAATCTTATCATAGCTATGAGAATCGTAAAATGATTCTAGAAGCGGTTCGGTATGTGGATGAAGTAATTCCTGAACATAATTGGGAGCAGAAAGCAAAAGATGTTGTTAATCATGATGTAGATATTTTTGTTATGGGTGATGATTGGGAAGGGGAATTTGATGAATTAGATGAATACTGTGAAGTTGTATATTTACCACGTACAGCTGGAATTTCTACTACAAAAATAAAAAAGGAACTAGTGCAAGTTGCTAGATAAACTTAGATGATTAGAGAAATTAGCGTAGAAATATATCTTATTTTATTTAAAATTTTACATAGCATCATGAAAATTTTCCCAGTAAAAAGAAAAGTAACTTTCATTATGTCTTATGGAGAAAATCTCATTTTTATTTATGATGAAATGAAACGGAAAAAAATTGATTGTGAGGTAATTTTCTTATATAAATCTACATGTAAATATGAAGTGGATAGCTACTCGAATGTGAAGTCTTTTAAATTTGAAACGAAAAATATCCTTCATACAATTAAATCAATCTATCATTTGTCTACTTCCCAATATGTTATTATTGATAATTATTTCGGATCATTAGCGAAAGTTAAATTTAAAAAGGGGGTGCAATGTATTCAAATTTGGCACGCAGCAGGTGCTATAAAAAAATTTGGATTGTTGGCACCTTCTTTTAATAAAAGGAGCCTACGAGCTCAAAAGCGCTTTCTTGATGTTTATAGAAATTTTCATAAGATTGTTGTAGGTTCGGATGCTCTTGCAAGCATTTATAAGGATGCTTTTGGGTTATCGGACGACAGGATATTAAAAACAGGTATTCCGAGAACCGATTTGTTTTTTTATGAACAGCGCAAGAGAGAAATTAAAGACAATATTCTATTAATAAATCCGACTTTAAAAAGTAAGAAGATCATTTTATATGCTCCAACCTTTAGAGATAAAGAGTTATTAGATTTTGATTTGCATTTGGATATGGAAGCTATGTATAAAGCACTAAAAGATGAGTATATCGTTTTAATCAAGCTCCATCCGGCAGTAAGAAATAAGTTGGAGTATAAGGATAAGTATACAGGATTTTTATATGATTATTCGCTGTATCCCAATATAAATGATCTATTTTTAGTAACAGATATTTTGGTAACAGATTATTCATCTGTTCCTTTTGAGTTCTGTCTTTTAAATAAGCCAATGGTCTTTTTCTCATATGATTTGAAGAAGTATACGAAAAAAAGAGGAATTATTGGAGATTACACAACCACTGTTCCAGGATCAATTGTGTACAATACCAGTGAATTAATCCAGGTTATTAAAAGCAATTCGTTTGATATGGAAGTCTTAAAAGGTTTTAAGTTGAAGTGGAATAAATATTCTCAAGGGAATTCAAGTGAAAAATTAGTTAACTATTTATTTAATCGTGAAGTGTAATTGGTAAATATCTATTTAAAAGTTAATGTGCTAGGCTTTTTGATGTCCGTTCAATTGGAGAAGTCGTTAAGATATTAATATTTATAAAGGGAGTTAATTTAATGGTTTTACCTAAATTAAGTATAGTAGTACCTATTTACAACGTAGAAGGTTATTTAGAAGAGTGCCTTGATTCACTATTGGAGCAAGCATATAACAATTATGAAGTAATTATGGTTGATGATGGTTCACAAGATAATAGCTCTGATATTATGTTTCAGTATGCTGATAAGTATGAAAACTTTCATGCGTTTAAAAAATCTAATGGTGGCCTAGGGAAAGCTAGAAACTTCGGGTATGAATTTATTACAGGGGATTATGTTACATTTGTTGATTCAGATGACATTATTCCTACGGGCTCATATAAAGCCATGATGAATACAGTTTTACAAACTGGTTCGGATTTTATCATAGGAAATGTTATAAGATTCAACTCTACAAAAGAATTTCCATCTGTATTACATAAAAAAGTATTTAGTGAAAATAAGCTAAAAACACATATTACTGAGTCGCCAGAATTACTGTACGATACAACTGCATGGAACAAAATCTATAAAGTTAGTTTCTGGGAAGAACATGAATTTCAATTTCCAGAAGGAATGTTATATGAGGATATTCCGGTAACAATTCCAGCGCATTTTAAAGCAAAAAGTGTAGATGTATTAACAAGTATTGTATATAAATGGAGAGCGCGGGATGCTGGTGATCAATCTATTACACAGCAAAGAACAGATATTAATAATTTAACAGATCGTTTGAAAGCCTTAGGAATGGTAGATCAACATTTTAGTGAAAATAATATTGATGGACTAGTAAAGGAAGAAAAAGATTTTAAATATCTTAGTATTGATTTACTAGTATACCTTAACCAACTTGATAGAGCTGATGAAGAGTATATAGACACGTATTTTAAGAGTGTATCGGAGTATCTGAAAAATGTAGATATGTCAGTTTTTAAGAGATTAAAAGTTATTGATCGGTTAAAGTATCAGCTGGTGCAAAATAATGAGAAACAAAAGTTATTACAGTTATTAGAGTTTCAAAAAACTGAATTGAAAAATTCTAAACCAATTAAAAAGAATGATGTTTATGTTGCCGATTACCCGTATATTGATCAATTACCAATGGAATTAAGAATATTGGAGGAAGAATTTGAGACAGTTAAAAGAGTAGAAAGTGCAAGTTGGAACGGAAATTGTCTAGAGGTTAAAGGTTATGCTTATATCAAAAATTTAAATGTGAAAAGAAAATCTGATGCTGAGATCAGTGTCTTCATTAGTGATGAGCAAGGCTCGATTAGAATTCCGGTGAAAGATGTAACAATTCATAAACGAACAGACATTACAGCCAAAATGGGTATAGCTATAAGTTCAAAGATTCCTTTAAAAAGAGCATTTAACTACAACTGGTCAGGATTTGAAATTAAAATCAACTTTGATGATATTATAAAATCTTACGAGTTAACAAATGATAAATATTATATTTTCTATTCTATTAAAAACGATGGAGTTGAGAGAACAGTTAGATTAGGACAACCAGTTGCTGGTTTAAAAACAAAGCCTAAGTACAGGGTTTTTGATGGGAATATTATTTATCCAAAGTATAATGCTGCATGGGATATTCGCTTAGAAGTGAATCAAACAAAATCGACAGTGAAAAAAATATATAGAAATAAGAAGCATTTAATCTTTGAAGGAAATACTTTATTCTCATTTGAAAACTCAAAGCTATTACTTATTAATTATGAGCTAAGAAAGTCTATTATAAAACCTTTACAAAAAACAGATAATACAAATGCATTTATGGCAAAAATAGAGGTATCTAAGTTAAGCAAGGTAAAAGACCGTGGGGAATGGTTTGGACATATTGTTGAAAATGGAGAGAAAAATCCTTTAACTCTTATGCCAATTCAATTCAATGAAATTAGTAGTATTGGTGTAAATGAAGTAGAAATTGATCACAGCTCAGCAGGGAACTTGCTAGTTAGACTGGATAAATTCTTCCCTAAAGTAGAAACATTAAAAATTGTTAATAACAGAGTTGAGCTGAGCATTAAAGTTGCAAACAATTTTTATCTTGGCATTGACAGGGAAAATATTGAACACAATTTAATGATTGAAAAAATGAATGGACAAGAACAGATAAATATGAAAATGAGTAAGTCTGAAATCAATAAGGGACATACACTTTTATATTTTGAATTTCCATTATATAAAGACAAGGTATCTATGTTTGAAAGTGGACGTTGGCAGTTAAAGTTAAAGACAACTGGACAAAAGAATTTAGAAAGTAGAATAGAATTTAAGAAAGAAAATATGGATAGTGTTCGAACAATTTTTCAAGATTATAAATATGTAATTTACCGTTCAAAGAATACTAATCTTTTAACATTGAGAGTGGAACCTGAGTGGAAGTGGATTGAAAGGGGTCCAAGAAGGCAAGAGGTAATTAGAAAAGTGCTATATCCTTTAATGAGATTATTACCTTTGAAAAAGAAAGATGTAGTATTTGAATCTTATTGGGGCAAAAATTTCGAATGTAATCCAAGAGCTGTCTATGAGTATATTGATGAATATAAAAAAGACTACAAAACAGTTTGGTTTTTAAGAGATCATCATACAAATGTACCAGGAAACGCAGAAACAGTTAGAATTAATTCGTTAAAGTATTATTATCATTTGGCAACAGCTAAACATTTTGTAAACAATGTAAACTTCCCTGATTTTTATGAAAAGCGTAAAAATGTAACTGAAATTCAGACGATGCATGGAACACCGTTAAAAACTTTAGGTTTAGATGCACCAGGAGAAGTCGTTGGTGAAGTTCAGAAGGAGAAGTTTTTAAGAAGATGTCACCGTTGGGATTATTTATCAGTTCCAAGTGATTATGTTTCTGATATTGCCAAAAGCGCATATGATTTCAATAATAAGTTTTTAAAAGTTGGTTATCCGAGAAATGATAAATTATTTAGCGATAATAATAAAGAGAGTATTAATAAAATCAAAGAAAAGATGGGTATACCTGTAGATAAAAAAGTGATTGTTTACGTTCCAACATGGAGAACAAAGGGTAAATTTAGAATGCCTATAAATCTGAATCAACTAAAACAAAATTTTGGTGATGAGTATATATTTATTGTTAAGCTACATCATTTTTCGAAAAAAGGATTCTCATTAAGTGAGTACGAAGGTTTTGCTTACGATTATAGTCATTATGATGATATTCGAGATATGTATTTAATAGCTGATATTTTGATTACTGACTATTCATCAGTTATGTTTGATTATTCATTATTAAATAAACCAATGCTATTTTACACGTACGATTATGATAATTATAAAAATAAATTACGAGGTATGTATGTTGACTTTGAAGAAGAGGCACCAGGTCCACTTATCGAAGATACAGAGACACTTGTAAAAGAAATTCAGGATATTGCTACATTCTCAAAAAAGTATCAAGAGAGAATCATACGTTTTCAAGAAAAATATAATCAATTTGATGATGGAAGAGCATCTGAAAAAATTGTTAACGAATTGTTTTAAAATTGGCTTGAAAGTTGAATATAGGGAGTCTAAGAAATAATCTAAGACTTTAGGGCAGAGGAACATTTATATTATGATTTGAAGAAAGTATATATTCAATCTTTATATACAGTGTTAGCCAATAAGGTGGCATACATGTTAGATAATCTACAACTAACTATTGAAATGGATAAAATTATGAAGCTCATGGGAATGAATTAAATCTTTTTTTTCAGAAGCTTACAGTGAAAAGTGGATTGTGCTATTTAATAAATTTAAAAAACAATAATGGATTAAGATTTACTTATTTCCAGTTTTAGTTTGTGAAAAATAAGATTTATAACTCAGTTATTATATTTTAAGTAAAAGAACTCAAAGCTAAGTGAACTATATTTATGTCACTTAGCTTCTTATGTAAATAATAACGCTTTTAACGCTGTTAAGATGGCGAGGGAGGATTATTTTGAAACAGATTACAGTCATAGGTGCAGGAAGCTGGGGAACAGCGTTATCTATGGTTCTTGCGGATAACGGACATGAAGTAAGGATTTGGGGGAATAAGGCGGAACAAATCCATGAAATTAATGAGAAGCATACGAATGAAGCATATTTACCGGGGATTCAACTTTCTAAAACAATAAAAGGATACGAGTCTCTAGAGGAAGTAATGGATGGGATAGATACGGTACTATTAGTTGTTCCAACGAAAGCGATTCGTAGTGTAATACAACAACTAAAGGAAGTTGTAAAACAACCGATAACAATTATCCATGCAAGTAAAGGAATTGAACCAGGATCATTTAAACGTATCTCAGAAATGATTGAAGAAGAGATGCCGAAAGAGTTAATAGAAAGTGTTGTTGTTCTTTCAGGGCCAAGCCATGCAGAAGAGGTAAGTCTTCGTCATCCTACTACTGTAACTGCTGCGTCATATCATCTACAGGCTGCAGAAAAAACACAAAAGCTATTTATGAATACAAATTTCCGTGTTTATACAAATCGAGATGTGATTGGTGTTGAATTAGGCGGGGCACTAAAGAATATTATTGCCCTTGGCGCAGGAATCTCAGATGGTCTTGGTTACGGAGATAACGCAAAAGCAGCGTTAATTTCCAGGGGACTAACGGAAATTACACGATTAGGGTGTGAGATGGGAGCAAATCCGCTTACTTTTGCGGGATTAACAGGTGTCGGTGATTTAATTGTGACTTGTACAAGTGTTCATAGTCGAAATTGGCGAGCTGGAAATTTACTTGGTAAGGGTCATAATTTAGAAGAAGTATTAGGGAATATGGGCATGGTGGTAGAAGGTGTTCGTACAGCTGAGGCAGCATATCATTTAGCTGAAAAAATGAGTATTGAAATGCCGATTACGATTGCGATATATAATGTTTTATTTAATGGAAAAAATGCAAAAGAAGAGGTAGACGCATTAATGGGAAGAACGGGAAAAGGCGAGGTTTCGCGTTAATGTATCGTAAGTATGAAGCGACTGAATTAGAAGGTGTGTAAATAACATGGGATTTATAAGAAGAATAAAAAATCACCGTATTGTAAAAAAACTATGTAAGGCAGTATTTCTTTTCTGTAGTTGTTTGCCTCCAAAAAGGAAGTTAATTTTATTTGAGAGTTATTCCGGAAAACAATATAGTTGTAATCCACGAGCTATGTATGAATACATGTTACAAAATGACATGGACTTTCAAATGGTTTGGAGTGTAAATAAAAATTACACAGCGCAGTTTGATAAAGAAAATATCCCATATGTAAAAAGATTTTCAATTCGTTGGTTTATTTTATTGGCACGTGCGCAGTATTGGATAACAAATAGTAGAATGCCACTTTGGCTTCCTAAGCCAAGGCATACTATTTATATACAAACTTGGCACGGTACACCTCTTAAGAAATTAGCGGGTGATATGAAAGAAGTTCATATGCCAGGTACAACAACTGAAAAGTATAAGGACAACTTTCATCGTGAAGCACAAAACTGGGATTATTTACTTTCCCCTAATGTATATTCGACTGAAATATTTAAGAGGGCTTTTCAATTTCAAAAAACTGTTGTTGAAGCAGGATATCCTCGTAACGATTTCTTATATGTAAATAATAATTCTAAGGCAATCGATACATTAAAGAAACAGAATGGATTACCTATAGATAAAAAAATTATTTTATATGCCCCAACGTGGCGAGACGATCAGTTTTATAGTAAAGGTCGATATAAATTAGATTTACAATTAGATTTAAATCTTTTGCAGAAACAATTAGGTTCAGATTATATCATTTTGTTACGCATGCACTACTTAGTTGCAGAACAGTTTGATTTAGAACCGTATAAAGGGTTTGTGTATGATTTCTCTAAGCATGTCGATATAAATGAGCTGTATTTACTATCTGACTTGTTAATTACAGATTACTCTTCAGTCTTTTTTGACTATGCGAATTTGAAACGACCAATCATTTTCTACACGTATGATATTGACTCGTATCGTGATAAGTTAAGAGGTTTTTATTTTGACTTAGAGACAGAAGCTCCTGGTCCAGTTGTGATGAATACGGAAGAAGTGCTTGAGGAAATATTAAGATTCGAAACTCTAGGTTTAGGTGAATTTGCAGGGAAATATAATACCTTCTATAATAATTATTGTTATTTAGAAGATGGTTTTGCTTCTAAACGAGTAGTAGAGAAAATATTCTTCGGAGAGGCACAGTAAAGATGAACTCAATGATTATGGTATTAAAAGAACAGGTAAACAGTCTATATTTAATTCAACGTTTATCTATTTATCAAGTAAAAAGTGCAAATAATAATAATTATTTAGGACTTGTGTGGGAAGTTTTGAATCCTCTCATACAGATAAGTATTTATTGGTTTGTATTCGGCTTTGGGATTCGGGGTGGTCAAGGAGTAAATGGAGTACCATTTGTTTATTGGTTATCTGCAGGGCTTGTTGTATGGTTTTTTGTACAACCAGCAATGCTACAAGCATCTAAGTCTATTTATACAAGGTTAAACATGATTTCGAAGATGAGTTTTCCAATGAGTGTTATCCCAAGCTTTGTAATTATGTCTAATCTTTATCAGCATTTGATACTTATCGGTATTGTGACAATTTTATTTTTAGTAACGGGTCAAGGTATTTCTATTCATTATATTCAGCTTGTTTATTATATGTTTGCTACCCTTATGTTAATATTTTCACTCTCCTTAATTACGTCAACGTTAGCAACAATTGTGAGAGATGTTCAAATGATTGTTCAATCAATTATGCGAATGTTGCTATACTTAACGCCTATATTATGGACACCTGAAAAATTACCATCGTTTCTTCAAAAAATTATGCAGTTAAATCCATTTTGCTATATTGTAGATGGATATCGTGCTTCTTTACTAGGAACAAGCTGGTTTTATCAAGATCTAAATTATACATTATATTTTTGGTCGTTTGTCCTTGTTACGTTGTTAATTGGTGCAACGCTACATGTGAAATTTAGAAAGCACTTTGCAGATTATCTATGATGAGGGTTGTAAAAAATGAATGAATCAGTGAGGTTTCATAATGTAACAAAAAAATATAAAATGCATAGCAAAAACTCTGAGAAATTAAAGGATATTCTGTATCCTGGAGGATTTGGTGAAGACTTTTATGCATTAAGAAATTTAGAATTTGAGGCTCAAAAAGGCGATGTTATTGGTATTGTTGGGGTAAATGGTTCTGGGAAATCTACAATGTCTAATTTGATTGCTGGAATTACACCGCCTACAACTGGAAGTATAGACATAAAAGGGAAAGTCGCACTTATTGCAATCGCAGCTGGTCTTAATAATCAATTGTCAGGTAGAGAAAACATTGAGCTTAAATGCTTAATGATGGGAATGAGTAAAGCACAAATTGAAAAGTTAACACCTGAAATTATTGATTTTGCTGATATAGGTAAGTTTATTGATATGCCAGTAAAAAAATATTCTAGCGGGATGAAATCGCGTTTAGGATTCGCGATTTCAGTTAGTATTAATCCAGATGTACTCGTAATTGATGAAGCTTTATCAGTAGGTGATCAAACATTTGCTGATAAATGTTTAAACCGTATGAATGAATTTAAAGAACAGGGCAAAACAATATTTTTTGTTAGCCATTCTTTAGGACAAGTGAAAAAATTCTGTACAAAGGCTCTATGGCTTGAATACGGTGAAATTAGAGACTATGGTCCTATTGAGGAAGTAATGCCGAAGTATGAAAGTTTCTTAAAAGAATATAAGGCAATGAGTAAAGAAGAGCAGCAAAACTTCAAAAAAGAAGCAATGGAGAAACAGGCGGGAAAAGGGTTGGCAGAGGTAAATATTGCTTCAAAGGAGGTTCCAAAAGAGGTTCCAAAAGAAGCTTCCAATTATGCACCTAGATTAAGTGGAGCGCATGTTCACAGTAAGAATAATCGAATCAAACGTAAGTATATTGCTGGCTTAATTGGTGTATTACTAATTACAACTATAAGTGGATTGACGTATTGGCAAAGGGATAATATCTTTTCTCCTTTACAGGCTAAAGAACAAAAGAAAGAACAATCTAGACAAGCAAAGGTTGTTAAACAAGAGAAGAATCCATTAGCTGATTTAGATGTTCGGTATGTAAATTCTGCTAAAGCTCGTGTGAGAAGTGTGCCAGCGTTAGAGGGACAAGCGATTGCTACTATGGTATTTGGAACACCTTTTGTGGTAAAGGATCAGAAAAAAGATGAAAAATCTGGGGTCAATTGGTTGAAGGCTATTTATGATAATGGGGAAGAAGGATGGGTTAGTGAAGAGATAGTAAGCTCAATTCCATTTACTCATGCATTATCTTATGAGGATGTTGTAAATAAAATAAAAAAATTAGAAGGTACTTCTCAAAATCTGGAACAAGCCCTTACTTTTTTAGGTAAGCGTAAAGAGGATGTTACTAGTATAATAGGTATTCCTCAAAATGAAGAAAAAGTACCAGAAGGAGTACTAACAAAATATAAAGAAATTGATGTTTTATATAATAATCAATTGATTGTTAAACAGGTAAGTCTTAAGAACGTAAATATATTGAAGGCAACGTTGTTAGAACAATTGGGTGAAGCACAATTGAAAAACGAAGATAGTTCTTTATTAATTTATCGATCTGATAAGTTTGATTTTAAGTTTGCTTCTAATGGTTCAACAATTGAGCAAATATTCATCTCTGATATGTTAAAATAAGGAAAATTATTGATGTAATAAGTGTGTTTGTTAATTGTTCAATCAAGTAAATATAAAAAAATATATATTACTAGGAGGAATATCATTGAAAAAAGTAAGAAAAGCTATTATTCCAGCAGCTGGATTAGGGACTCGCTTCCTACCAGCAACAAAAGCAATGCCAAAAGAAATGTTACCAATTGTTGATAAACCAACAATTCAATATATCGTGGAAGAGGCAATTGCGTCTGGAATTGAAGATATTATTATCGTAACAGGAAAAGGAAAACGTGCAATTGAAGATCATTTCGATCATTCCTTTGAATTAGAACAAAACTTACTATCAAAAGGAAAGTATGAAACTCTTGAAAAAGTACAAGAATCTTCAAAGATCAATATTCATTATATTCGCCAAAAAGAGCCTAAAGGTTTAGGACATGCTGTGTGGTGTGCACGTAAATTTATTGGAAACGAACCATTTGCAGTATTACTTGGTGATGATATTGTGCAAGCGGATACGCCGTGCTTACGCCAATTAATGAATCAATATGAGAATACACAATCATCGGTAATTGGTGTTCAAACTGTTCCAGAGAATGAAACGCATCGCTATGGTATTATTGATCCGTTAGAGAAAAAGGATCGCAGTTATCAAGTGAGTAAATTTGTTGAAAAACCTGCTAAAGGAACAGCACCATCTAATTTAGCGATTATGGGACGTTACGTGTTAACGCCAGAAATCTTTATGTTCTTAGAAGATCAACAAACTGGAGCAGGCGGAGAAATTCAGTTAACAGATGCGATTCAGCGTTTAAATGAAATTCAACGTGTATTTGCATATGATTTCGAAGGAAAACGCTATGATGTTGGAGAAAAGCTTGGATTCATTCAAACAACTGTTGAAATGGCACTACAACATGAAGAGTTAAAGAAAGAGCTATTAGATTATATGAAAAAGTTAGTGGAAAGCGAAATGATTTGTAACTAAGCTTTAACGATACAAAAAAGAACTTAAGTCTATTTCATTAGAAATAAGTTTTTGTAGATTCCAGTCAATATGTTGGGGAAAAATTAAGTCTATGTTAGTTTTGGAATGGGACTTTCTAATGTTATTTCTCTTTCATTAATCGTCAAAAGAGGATAATATTGTTTCATTTATTTATAAATGGTTATCGGCTACTTATAGTATGCTACTATTTTGCTTCATTTTTTAATAAGAGGACCTCAACTCTATAATTCAACAATTGTTTTTAAACTCTTTTATAAGCGGTTGTTGGACATATAGATACCGTCACAAGAATTTAATTGGGTAATATGCATATGACTATACGATCTTTACTTCCTTGCAATAATTATTTATGAGATTATGTGTGAATTTATATGAAGATAATTGAATGGGATATTCTAGGTAGAGAGTGAATTGGACGTATAAATTTATATTGACGGGGGTATTATCAAGAACTAAAATGAATAATACATGAGTATATTATGATTAATGAAACGAAACGTTTGTTTTGTTAATCAAATCTATACTTGAAAAGTTCAATTTTCTTATCTTGCATTAAATTACATTGAATATATAAATATTAATTTAAATATATAAATATTAATTTAAATATACAAATGTTAATTTAAATATACGTGTTAACGCTAGGATAAATATGTATAATTTTGATTGATTTCCCCTAACTATGAAAAGTAAATATACATAGGTATATAGTTGAAAACTTACAGAGTAAGGCTTTGTTTAAAAGACTGTGCAATGTTCTATGTGGAGGATACTAACACTAATTCCTTTATAGTGTTACATGAAATAATGTAACACTATAAAGGGATTTTTGAGGATTTATTCATGCTTTAGGGTCAGTCATTGTAATAAAAATTAGGAGTGATTTTGTACATCTTTGAACAAGTGGAAATATGTATATTCGGATGGTGATTTGTAAATATATTCAGATGTAAATTAAATGATGTTGTTCAATATATATGTAACTTCATTTTTAATCAATTAAATAATAGTGGAGGGGAAGTATGGAGAAGGAAATAAATTTAAAAAGCTTGTTTAATATTATAAAAAGAAGATTTTGGATTATGGCAGTAATCACAATATTGGCCGGATTAGTTGGTGGGATATACAGTTTTTTTATGAAAACGCCTTTATATTCATCTTCCGCAAGGATCCTTATTCCGGCAAATCCTGAAGCAATGGGTACACTTAAAGTGATGATTAAAGAACCTGTTGTTTTAGAAAAAGTAGCGCAGCAACTAAATTTGAAAAAATCAGCAGGCGCATTAAGCGGACAGATAAGTGTTGGAAAGGTGGAAGAATCACAGATTGTCACTATAACAGCTATAGATACTAATCCAGTGCAGGCTGCCCAAATTGCTAATGTTACAGCAAATGTTTATAAAGAAGAAGCAAAATCTGTTATGAATTTCGGAAGTGTTCGTATTTTAACAGAAGCAAACGCACAAGGAAACCCTTCGCCAATAAACTTAAATCATGCAGGTACGATAGAGCTGGCCATGGCTGCCGCATTTATATTGAGTATAGGGATCGTTTTCTTATTGGATTCCCTTGATGAAACAATTAAATCGGAACGTGATATTGAAAAGTTACTACCGATCCCTGTTTTAGGAAGTGTTTCCCAAATGAAAAAAAATAATATAATAGATAAAAACAGTAAGAAAGAAAGTGTAATGGTAGGAGGAAAAACATTTGATTCTTAATAAAAAACAAAGTCGTCCTCTTGATAATAGTAATTTAATTGCGCATACAGCTCCGAATTCGAAGGTTGCTGAGGAGTATCGAACAATTCGTACTAATCTTCAGTTTGTATCTGAAGCAGATAAAAAAAGAACTATAATAATTACTTCTCCTGGATATGGGGAAGGAAAAACCATTACTGTGGCAAATTTGGCGGTTTCTATGGCTCAGCAGGATGAAAGGGTCTTAGTCATTGATGCGGATTTAAGAACTTCAGAACTACATAAAATTTTTGGAATAGAAAATAGATGGGGATTAACAAATATCCTAGAGGGAAAAGTAACGCTAGAGAAGGCGGTAATTCAGACGGAAATCAAAAATGTACATGTTTTAACAAGTGGTTCTGAAGTTAAAAATCCAGCTGAGCTACTTAGCTTACCATCCATGCAAGATTTAATTAACAAAGTAATAGAACAATATGACGTTATTTTATTTGACTCTTCACCTCTTTTGGAAGTAACAGACACGAGTATACTAGCTAGTCAGTGTGATGGCGTATTGTTGGTATTAAGTTGCAATCAAACTGCTAGTGAAGCGGTAGTTGAAGCAGAAAGAGTGTTAGGTTTAAGCAACAGTAGGTTTCTAGGGGCTATTTTGAATAAAAAGGTATAAGAGCTTTATTCAAATCAGTTATGCGGACGATGCTCATACAGTACTTTTTAGCTCATAGGGTAAGGAGGAAGGACATTCTTCGGTAGAGAATGAAAGGTCACCTATAAAAAAAGTATATGGTACGGTGATGTCTCCTTACCGCTATCAATGGAGGCACTCGATTATGCTGTGGGTTAAAACACCTTAGACGTTAGTCGTCAAGAGCGTGATGTGAGGGAGGGTTAAATGCCCGTGTTTATTTGAAGTTTCTGTCTAGAAAGTCTTTTTGAAGGATCTTGTAGACAGGAACTTTATATTAGTTAGTCATTTATTTCCTTCCTTAAATCTTTAGTTAGATATATAGATAAAAATATTAGTTACAAAAAATTGAGAGAGGGGCCTATTATGACGTATCATCAAAGATTGTTTCTATTAATTTTAGTAGATTCCTTAATTGTATTAACCACGATTTTCTTTAGTCGCTTTTTAGTAAGTGCTGATTTCCACGTTATAACATTGCCTATTGTAGCAAGTGCGATGACCTTGCTTCTTAGCCATCATATTTTTTCTTTTATTTATAAGCTATATAAAAAAGCATGGGAGTATGCAAGTATAGGCGAACTACTCATTATTTTGAAAGCAGTTACACTTTCTATTATCACAACAGCAGTAGTACAAAAAATATTACTCCATGATATTTATTTCCGTCTACTTGTTGTTACTTGGATGATCCATGTTTTATTGATCGGAGGATCACGTTTTTTATGGCGAATGTTCCGAGATGCTTATATCCAAAAGGGTGACAATAAAAAACGAACGCTAATTATTGGTGCAGGTTCTGCAGGTACAATGGTTGTACGGCAGTTGTTGAATAATAATGAAACAGAATTACTACCAGTTGCTTTTATTGATGACAATATAAAGAAACACGGACTGGATATACTTGGAATACCAGTGGTCGGGGGAGTGAATCGCATTGAATCTACTGTTCAGAAATTAGGCATCGACAGTATCATCATAGCAATTCCTTCACTTAGTAAGAAAGAATTAAATATGATTTTCCAAGAGTGTTCTAAGACAAAAATGAAAACACAAATTCTTCCGATGTTAGAGGATTTAGTGACTGGAAAGGTTTCAGTAAATGAATTTCGTGATGTTCAGGTAGAAGATTTATTAGGGCGTGAGCCGGTTGAATTAGATATTGAAAGTATTTCAGATTTTATAACTAATAAAGTTATTTTAGTAACTGGTGCAGGTGGCTCAATTGGGTCTGAAATTTGTCGTCAAATCGCACATTTTAACCCAAAACAATTGATTTTATTAGGTCATGGTGAAAATAGTATCTATTCCATTGAAATGGAATTAAAAGAGCTATACAGTGACACCGATATTATCTTTACTACAGAAATTGCTGATGTACAGGATGATATGAAAATGATGTCAGTCATGAGTCAATATCATCCTCAAGTTGTTTATCATGCTGCTGCACATAAGCATGTACCCTTAATGGAACGTAATCCTGAAGAAGCGATAAAAAATAATTTGATCGGGACAACAAACGTAGCAACAGCAGCAAGTTGGCATGGAGTTGAGACGTTTGTAATGATTTCTACAGATAAAGCTGTGAATCCTACGAGTGTAATGGGAGCGACAAAAAGGCTTGCTGAAATGGTAATCCAAAACTTAGACAAAACAAGTAGTACGAAATTTGTGGCTGTACGATTTGGAAATGTATTAGGAAGCCGTGGTAGTGTTATACCACTGTTCAAAAAGCAAATTAAGCAAGGGGGACCAGTGACTGTCACTGATCCAAAAATGATTCGTTACTTTATGACAATTCCAGAAGCATCTAAACTTGTAATACAGGCTGGGGCATTAGCTAAAGGTGGGGAGATATTCATTTTGGATATGGGTGATCCTGTCAAAATAGTGGATCTTGCGAAAAACTTAATTACATTATCAGGACATTCATTAGATGAGATACAAATAAAGTTCACTGGAATGAGACCTGGAGAGAAGCTTTTTGAAGAATTGTTGAAAAAAGAAGAAGTGCATGAGCAACAAATCCATCCTAAAATTTACATAGGCAAAACATCAAATCTTTATATAAAAGAAATTGAAGAAATTATTCAAACATACCCTAATTTTGAGAAATTAGAATTGAGAGAACAGGTATTGGCATTGGCAAATAACCGTATAGCTTCGCAAAATATAGTGTGAATGTCGATTTGAATACGTGCGTTTAGATACGTATTTTACTATTTAGAAAAATGAAGTATGTACAGGTTACAGGCTGTTTAGACAGATTATAACGAGTGTAGGGTGATATATGTGGGAAATAAAGTATTGTTCTGTGCAACAGTAGATATTCATTTTAAAGCATTTCACTTGCCGTATATGAAATGGTTTAAAGAACAGGGATGGGAAGTTCATGTTGCTGCTGCCGGCAACATGGATCTTCCATACGTGGATAAGAAGTATGAACTTTCTATTCAAAGATCCCCTTTGCAGCCCAAGAACATTAAGGCTTATAAAGAGTTGAAAGCTATCATTGATAAAAATGGATATAAAATTATTCATTGCCATACACCAATGGGGGGGGCCCTTACACGTTTGGCAGCAAGAAATGCTAGAAAATATGGAACAAAGGTTTTATATACTGCTCACGGATTCCACTTTTGTAAAGGTGCCCCGCTAATAAATTGGTTATTATATTATCCTATTGAAAAAGTAATGGCAAATTACACAGACTGTCTGATCACAATAAATCAAGAGGATTATGATCTGGCTGTTCAGCGGCGTTTCAAAGCAGTTGAAATTGAACAAGTACACGGAGTGGGAGTAGACACAGAATACTTTAAACCAGCTGATGAGAGTCAAAAGCTTTATCTGAGGAGTGAGATGGGATATAAGCCCACTGATTTCTTGATGTTCTATGCGGCTGAGTTTAATAAAAATAAAAATCAACAATTTTTGATTCGATCATTGGCTCTAATAAAGGATAGTGTCCCAAACGCAAGGCTTCTATTGGCTGGAAACGGTCCCTCACTAGAGGATTGTAAAGATCTGGCTAAACAAATTGGCGTATTTGAAATGGTGGACTTCCTTGGTTATCGGAATGATATCTCGAAAATTTTATCCGCCTGCGATATTGCGGTTGCATCGAGTCTTCGCGAAGGTCTGCCGGTTAATATTATGGAGGCCATGGCTTGTGGGTTACCGATAATTGCAAGTGAGAACAGAGGACATTTGGAACTTGTAGAGGATAAAGTAAATGGCTATATCATTTCCAATCAAGATGCTCAAATGTTTGGTTTAAGAGTACTAGAGATGAACAAATCAAAAGACGTACTTGTAAAAATGGGTATTGAAAGCAAAAAGAAAATGCATAAATATTCGATTATTCAAGTTGAATCTGAATTGAGTTCTATTTATGGGAAATACATTCTGGAGGAAACAGATGAAACCGAAAATCAGTATAATAGTTCCTGTCTATAATGTTGAAACTTTATTAGGAAGGTGTTTAAACAGCCTAACGTCACAAACACTCGAAGATATCGAAATCATTATGGTAAACGATGGCTCAACAGATAAGAGTGCAGGTATACTTAATGAGTACGCAAAGAAAGATAAAAGAATTATAGTGATTGAAAAAGAAAACGGTGGTGTTTCTTCAGCAAGAAATGCAGGTATTCAAACCGCGAGCGGAGAATATATTGGGTTTGTTGATCCGGATGATTGGATAGACATGGACATGTACGAAACCTTGTATCAGGAAGCAGTTCAAGGTAAGGCAGACGTTGTTATGTGTACATATACTCGTGAATTTGGAAGTCATTCAAAAGAGAAGAAATTTGATCTTCCTGAAAAAGTTTGTTATGAAGGCGAAGAAATTAAGGCAAACGTAATGAGACGTTTAATCGGTCCTATAAATGAAGAAATAGGAAATCCAGAATTCTTAGATGCTTGGGGAACTGTTTGGTCAAAGCTTTATCGTTCTGAGGTTATTAAAGAAAACGCGATTCAGTTTGTGGATTTAAGTTTTATTGGTACAAATGAGGACTCATTATTTAATATACAGACATTTTATTATGTTGATAAATTTGTTTTTTTAAATAAGCCTTTTTATCATTACTGGAAGACAAATGCAGCTTCCGTCACGTCTAATTACAAACCGGAATTGATGAACCAATGGTTTAATCTTTATGACATAATCGAGCAATTTTTAGAAGATAAGCAGCTATCAGGAAATTTTCGATTAGCCTTAAATAATCGTATTTGTCTTAATACGCTCGGACTTGGCTTAAATACAATGAGTAAAAGTAATCGCATATCTCCATTAACGAAATTTAACAGATTAAGTAAAATACTAAATGATAATCGGATAAGGCGTTCTTTTAAACAATTAGAGATGAATCACTTCCCTATTGTTTGGAAGGCGTTTTACTTTTGCGTAAAATATAGGTTTACCGCAGGGTATTATTTTATGTTAGTGGCAATAGATTCACTCAGAAAGATGATGAGATAGGAGTGGTACTCTTGAAACCTATTCGTATACTTCAAGTAGTTACCGTCATGAATCGCGGCGGGCTTGAAACTATGTTGATGAATTATTATCGAAGAATAGATCGTAGTAAGATTCAATTTGATTTTATGGTACATAGAACAGATAAGGGACATTATGATGATGAAATAATGAAGCTTGGCGGGAAGATTTATCGAATGCCACAGATACGACCTGGAAATTATCGCCGTTATTTTAAATTACTCAAAGAGTTCTTTGCTACTAATCCTGAATATAAAGTAGTACATTCCCATATCAATGAGAACAGTAGTTTTGTATTAAGAGCAGCGAAAAATGCAGGTGTTCCATGCCGTATTGCGCATAGTCATTTAAGTGATTTAGGTATTGATATAAAACTTCCTTTTCGACTATATGCAAGATTTATGATGAAAGACAACCCGACTGCATATTTTGCATGTTCGAAAAAAGCAGGAGAATGGTTGTTTGGAAAGAAACAGACAAATTCTAATGAAGTAACGGTTCTAAATAACGCAGTGAATGTTGAAGAATTTAAATATAATGAAAGTAAAAGAAGTAAAGTAAGAGAAGAAATTGGGGCAAATGATAATACGTTAGTTATAGGGCATGTAGGAAGATTTAATAAGCAAAAGAATCATGAATTCTTAATAGATATTTTCCATGCTGTACATAAAAAGAACCCAGAATCTATACTGACTCTCATAGGAGAGGGTACCCTACGTGCAAGCATTGAAAAAAAAGTCGCGGACTTAGGGTTGTCTTCTAAAGTCAGATTTCTAGGAACTAGAACCGATATCCCGCAATTGATGCAAGGATTTGATATTTTTCTTTTTCCTTCGCTTTTTGAAGGCTTGCCAGTTGTACTAGTGGAAGCACAGGCTGCAGGTTTAAATTGTGTGGTGTCTGATGCAATTACTAGTGAATCTAACTTGACTGACCGAATGAAATTTATGAGCTTAAAGAGTTCAACGGAATTATGGGCAGATTATATTCTTTCCTCATCATTGGAGCATGAGGATACAACAAATGTAATGCAAAATAGTGGCTATGATACGGCTACTATGGCAAACTGGTTGACAGATTACTATTATGCACATGCCTATAAATAATAAAAATTTGATACAGGAGGGTTTGCAATGACGCCACTCTTAACCGTTTTTACGCCTACATATAATCGTGCATATACCCTTCATTTATGTTATGAAAGTTTAAAGAGGCAAAAATGTAAAGATTTTATTTGGTTAATTATTGATGATGGCTCTAATGATAACACAAAGGAACTTATTGATACTTGGATTGTAGAAGATGTCGTTCCCATTCGTTATCATTACCAAGAAAATCAAGGTATGCATGGAGCACACAATACCGCTTATGAATTAATTGATACAGAATTAAATGTGTGTATAGACTCGGATGATTATATGGCTGAAGATGCTGTTGAAAAGATTGCTTCATTTTGGAAGGCGCATGGAAGTAAGAAGTTTGCTGGAATAGTCGGGTTGGATGCGAAACAGAATGGAGAAATCATTGGAACTAAAATGCCATCTAATATTAAATCTTCCACACTGTCAGGTTTGTATGGTCTTCATGGGGTCAGAGGCGATAAGAAACTAGTTTATCGTTCGGAATTGACAAGAAATTCTTTGCCATATCCTATATTTTCAGGAGAAAAGTACTGTCCGCTCAGTTATAAGTATATTTTAATTGATCAACAATGTCCTTTACTTATTATGAATGAAGTCTTATGCCATGTGGAATATTTAGATGATGGTTCGAGTATGAACATGATTAAACAATATAAGAAAAATCCGCGTGGGTTTTTATTCTTCAGAAAGGTTGCTATGCAGTATGCTCCTTCTTTTAAGGAGAGATTTCGAGAATCCATACATTATGTATCTAGTAATCTGATGATTAGAAATTATGCTTTTCTTAAAGAATCACCATGTAAGGGTACTACTTTCCTGGCGATACCTTTCGGGATTCTTCTCTATCTTTATATACAGAATACAAGTAATAAAACCGTTTCGAAGCGCCATTAAGAAGCTGAAGGTATACCGGTAATTGTTGTGCAAGCTTGCAATAATTGGCTAATGAATCTGTTAATATATTTATGTGTAAATATATCTATTTTCTTCAGTGCTTTTGCATGTCTAAGTTACTTGCTTGTTTGCTGTGTGGAAGGAGTTATGGAATGACTATATTATGGATAAACCTTTTTGTAGTTTACATTTTATCTTTTTTTTCAAGATATTCTGCAAAGAGCATGAGCAATGGGATCGTTCCAGTTCAACCAAATAAAATGCTTAGTTTCTTGGCAATGGCATCGCTTGTTATTGTATCGGGACTTAGAAATAATATTGGTGATACTTATTTTTACATGTATTCCTATGCCCACAATGAATTTAGTTGGAGCAATATTGATTTCTCAGGGGATTTTGGGTTTGATCTTTTACAGATGTTTCTGCAACACTTCTCAAAAGATCCGCAGATAATGGTATTTTTTGTCGCCTTAGTGACAAATGTATTAATTGTAATAACTCTTTATAAATACTCCCGGATGCTTGAATTAGCCTTATTTGTATATATTACAGGTGGAATGTATTTAGTATCCATGAATGGAATCAGGCAGTTTTTAGCAGCATCTATTGTCTTTCTGGCCACAAAATATATTTTTAATGGAAATTGGAAAAAATATATTTTAATTGTACTTTTAGCAGCTATGATTCATAAGTCAGCGCTTGTTTTAATCCCAATTTATTTTTTGGTTAGGAGAAAGGCTTGGGCATGGGATACGTACGTATTGCTGTTCTTCTCGGTCATTATAGTAATTGGGTTTAACCAATTCTCATCAGCTTTGTTCTCGGCATTAGAATCAACTCAGTATGGACACTACAAGGACTTTGCAGAGGGAGGAGCAAATGTATTACGTGTTGCAGTTAGTGCTGTACCAATAGTTCTTGCATATCTTGGAAGAGAAAAATTAAGAGAAGTCTTTCCGAAAAGTGATTACATTGTAAACATGTCTTTAATTGGCTTAGTGTTCATGATTATTTCAACGCAAAATTGGATATTTGCAAGATTCACCATTTATTTCAGTTTATATCAATTAATTTTAATTTCATGGATTGTTGTATTATTTTCTAAAAAGGATAGGAATTTCGTATATTACGGACTTTTATTGTGTTATCTCATTTATTATTTTTACGAGAGTGTAATAAGTTTAGGTATCATTTATACAAGTAAATATCTATCTTTATAGATTTTTCAGTAACACTACTTCTAAGTATAAATTTAAGCATATCGGGGGGAGCGTGTATCAATTGGAGAACGTGAGGAAAATTCCATCAACCATACATTATTGTTGGTTTGGTGGTAGAGAGAAACCTGAGATTGTACAAAAATGCATAGATAGCTGGAAGAAGAACCTCCCAGAATATGAAATTATTGAGTGGAATGAAAATAATTTTGACATAGAATGTAACTTATATGTCAAAGAAGCCTATGATTCGAAAAAATTTGCATTTGTAAGTGATTATGTAAGGGTATATGTTCTTTATAAGTTTGGAGGTATTTATTTAGATACCGATGTAGAGGTATTCAAACCTTTTGATAATATGCTCCATCATGATTCATTTTGGGGATTTGAACAAGAAAATTACATAGCGACAAGTACTATAGGAGCTATGAAAGGAAATAAGTTGATCAAAATGTTTTTGGATTCATATGAAGGAAAAGGATTCATCAAAGAGGATGGAAAACATGATGATTTAACCAATGTGGCGGTTGTAACTAATATACTAAAAAATGCAGGATTGAAATTAAATGGAGAATATCAAGAAATAAGCGGTATGGGAGCTTTTTATCCACAAACTTATTTTTCTCCATATGATTATATCAATTGCAGAAAACTTATAACTGAAAATACATATGCAATGCATCATTTTTATAAAAGTTGGTTGCCTCCTAAAGTAAGAATCAAGAGTAATATAAAATTGATTTTAGCGAAAATCATAGGTGGAAATAACATTGCTAGGCTAAGAAAATATGTGATGGGAAAAGAAGCTTTTAAGGAGAATACACATGATTAAGGTATTCAAGAAAATAGTTCAAACGATAGTTGCAGAAAGCCGTAATAGAGGACTGTACTTTACTATACTAATGAATATTTCGCATGTAATTGGTGCATTAAGAGGTGCCTTCTATAAAGTAATATATTTTCGTAATATAAAGTGTTCAATCTTTTTTCTTCAAGCAAATAGCAAGATTGAGATTTTCAATAAGCGTTCAAAAGTCAATATTGGAAAGTTTGTATTTGTAAGAAAGAATGCCAGCATTAGACTGGATTTTGACGGAGTATTAGATATAGAAGAAAAAGTATTTATTAATGATAACTGTAATATCAACTGTGTAAATAGAATATCGATTGGAAGAAGTACAAAAATAGGGCCAAATGTGAGTATTAATGACCACGACCATAATTATAAAAACCCTGCAGATAGCCATCTGGTAAAAGGTGAGGTAAAGATAGGGAAGAATGTTTGGATTGGTTCTAATGTAGTTATATTGAAGGATACTGTTATAGGTGATAATACCGTAATAGCCGCTGGAAGCGTTGTAAAAGGGCATATTCCTTCTAATACGTTATTTGTGAATAAAAGAGAGAATATGTGTATTGATCGCACTAGTCTAAGCAGCTAATAAAAAGTTTATTCCATATGAATTCATATACTGCGATTGCTTTCATTTACTTACATCAAAACAAAACATGAACGTGAGGAAGCGTATGAAAAAAAATGTTTTAATCTCTATCTATGATATGGAAATTGGTGGAGTAGAAAGAAGCTTAATTAATATGCTGGAAAGCTTCGACTATGATACATACAACATAGATTTATTGATATTTAATCATACTGGAGAGTTCTTAAATTTAGTACCTAATAAAGTTAACGTACTACCACAGATAGGTGGATATACCGTCTTTAGGAAGTCAATTGTGCAATGTATACGTGAAGGATATTTTGGGGCAGGAATCACAAGAATAATAAGTAAGTATATGGCAGGGAGAATATCAAAAAAAAGACAGTTAAAGGAAGGTTCGGGATATATTCAGATGCAGCTTGTGTCAAAGTATGCAGCATATTTTTTGCCTAAACAGAAAAAAAAGTATGACTTTGCGATTAGTTACGCATGGCCACATAATCCTTTAGCTGATACTGTAAGTGCTGATAAGAAGATAGCTTGGATTCACACAGATTATAGCACACTAGAAATTGATAATAAAATTGACTTTGCTATGTGGAATAAATTTGATTACATAGCATCTATATCAGATGAATGCACAAAAGCGTTTTTAACTGTATATCCATCGCTAAAAGATAAAATTTTACAAATAGAAAATATTACTTCACCCAAATTTATTCAGAAGATGGCTGAAGATACTGTAAGTTTTAATAAACAAAGTAACAGTGCTTTTAATATTTTATCGGTTGGAAGGTTGTCATATGCGAAAGGGTTTGATGTTGCTATAAAAGCCCTTAAAGCATTACATAATAAGGGGTTAAACAATATAAAATGGTATGTCATAGGATACGGATCGGATGAATCTAATCTTAAGGAATTGATAAAGGAACAACAGTTAGAAGACAGTTTTATACTATTAGGCAAACAAACTAACCCATATCCGTATATGAAGTTATGTGATTTATACGTTCAACCGTCCAGATATGAGGGAAAGGCAGTTACGGTTACGGAAGCTAAAATCCTTGAAAAGCCTATATTGATAACTAATTATCCTACTGCAGCCAGCCAATTGGATGATGGAATTGAGGGCATTATATGTGATTCAAGTGTAGAGGGGTTAGTCGAAGGCATCGAAAATTTATATAGAGATGATGAACTGAGGAAAACATTAATTAATAATTTGCGAGATAGAGATTACAGTAATAACGCTGAGTTGAATAAGCTATATAAAATTATCCCGCATTAACGGGTAGTAAGACCTCCACCTCAAAGTTCGGCGAAAACAAAGGAGTTAGGTGGGGGATCAACTGCCCGTAAAAGCCCGATTCGTTCAACTAATTAAAGTTTCACTTTATAGGCGCCTAAACAATCAATACATCAAGTATAGGAGACAACAATAAAGGTGTATTTATGATGATAGCGTAAGAGATTTCTCGTAAAGGTGTGATTTAGGCATGAGCCAAAAAGTAAGTGTAATAATACCAGTTTATAATGCAGGGAAATATATCACTCGGTGCATAGAATCACTTTTAAATCAGACACTCCAAGAGTGTGAGTTTATATTTATTAATGATGGCTCGATAGACGATAGCAGAGAAATCATTGAGGGATATAAACAAGTAGATGACAGGATAATACTTATAAATCAAGTAAATCAAGGTGTAAGTATTGCAAGAAATAAGGGCTTACATTTAGCCGCTGGAGAATATGTGGGATTTGTTGATGCTGATGATTGTATAGAAAAGGATATGTATGAAACACTATATAACTCAGTAAAACAAAGTAATTGTGATGTAGTTATATCAAATTTTAAGGGCGAGACGGAAGGGCATAAGGTAATTACAACATATCCATTTCCTATAGATATTGTTCTTGAAAAAGATTATATAGAGCAAGAAGTATTACCTTATTTCCTTAAGGCAGATAATTTAAATACTGTTGTAAATAAGATCTATAGAAATAATTTAATTAAAGAAAATAACGTTAAATTCCCAAGCGGAATTGCATTGGGGGAAGATGGAATGTTTAACGTTGCATTCTTTAGTGGTGCAACTCGTATGAAATATGTAGATTATGTAGGTTACCATTACAAGGAGGTAGCTGGTAGTGCTACCAGAAACATATCCGAAAAAGATTATTTTCAGAGGGCTGTAGAAGTATATACTATGGAATTACCCCAAATATATACTGATAAAATTGATAGAGTAAGAATAAGTAAATTAAGGTCAATAAAGTTTATTAATAGTGTAATGTCCTATATACATGTTTATTTTACACCATCTAAAGATGTAAGTTTCAATAAGCGGTATAAATACGTAAAAAGTATGATACGAAATGAACATGTGAGAGAGGCACTACCTATATATTATAGTGAAATTTATAACAAGCTAGGAAGATATGAGCGGTTAATAATAAATTTAATAAAGAGACAATCAACTGTTGGGCTGTATTGCGTTACAGCTTACAGTAGATTCAGAAATAAATAATAGTGAGGGAGTTTAAGTATGAAAATTATGATGTTTGCCCATGGTGGAAGTCTTAATAGGGGATGTGAGGCTATTGTTCGTTCCTCTACTAATATCATAAAAGAAAAGGTAGATGAAACAAAGATATATTTGGTATCAAGTAAGCCTGAAACAGATAAGATTATAACAAAGTTAGATGGAATATATGATGGTTCTACTAAGAATATAGCGAAGTACTCATACGATTGGTGGATGGCTTTACTTAAAGTAAAATTGTTTAATGATGAATCTTATGCAATAGCTAAAATGGAAGATAATATAATTAAACATATAAAGAATATGGATGTATGTTTATCTATAGGTGGAGATAATTATTGTTACGGGGAACAGCCTGCATTGTATGAAATAAATAAAAAAGTAAAAGCAGCAGGAAAGAAGTTAGTGTTATGGGGATGTTCTATAGGTGAAGAGGATATGTCTGAGAGAAAGTTAGGAGACTTAAAACAGTTTGATTTAATATTAGCTCGTGAAACTCTTACCTATAATATGTTGAAAAACAAGGGACTTAATAACGTTAAATTGTGTGCAGATCCTGCATTTACCATGGAGAAAGAAGAGTTGGAATTACCTAAAGGATGGCAAGATGGCAATACAATAGGTCTTAATTTTAGTCCACTTGTATGGAATAGAAACAAGGATTCACAAGTTGCAGTAAGAGATTTAATTAACCATATACTAGATACTACAGATTCAACAATTGCTCTCACACCGCATGTTATGCAGGATGGGAATAACGATTATGAAGTTCTGTATACATATTATGAGGAATTTAAAAATACAGGTAGGGTAATTATATTACCAAACAATTTAAATGCAATACAATATAAAGGGTATATAGCTAGGATGCGATTCTTTATAGGAGCTAGAACACATGCCACGATAGCGGCTTACTCAAATTGTGTTCCAACTATGGTATTGGGATACAGTATAAAATCGAAGGGAATAGCTAAAGACTTATTTGGAGAAGAGAAATTAGTCTTAAATATAGAAGAAATATCTAATAGTAATAAACTAAAAGCTAAATTCGATGAGATGGTAAGAGAAGAAGATCAATTGAAGAGCAAACTAGGGCAAACTATGCCTAATATTAAAAAAATGTCATATAAAGCGGTAGAATACTTACAAGAATTAGCTAAGTAAATCGAGGTATATTATGAAAAAAAATTTATTATTTGTTATGCCTAGTCTATCTGCTGGTGGTGGAGAAAAGAGTCTAGTAAACTTATTATCTCAAATAGATTATCAGTTATATAATGTAGATTTATTTTTGTTTAACCATGAAGGTATATTTATGGAATTTGTACCAAAAGATGTACAAATTTTACCTATACCAGAAACATA
The DNA here is from genome assembly GCF_000161455.1 of Bacillus pseudomycoides DSM 12442. GTDB lineage: Bacteria > Bacillota > Bacilli > Bacillales > Bacillaceae_G > Bacillus_A > Bacillus_A pseudomycoides. The sequence goes on along the minus strand of NZ_CM000745.1, from coordinate 4,489,445 downwards.
TAAGACGTTTACTTTACCTTTGTTTAAATCGGTCAAAACATTTTTATTAAAAGGAGAAATATCGCTAGCCTATAATAGATGTATGTTCACCATAAAGAATAGAGCAGGAAAAAATACATCGATAAAGGAACAATACAGCTGGAAATATATCGCTAAGTCTTTAAATGAAATTGAGAAACAGTATGATGCTACTATAGGGTTTTTAGAAAAAACCGCTACATATTTTTGTGTAGATAAGGTGAAAGCACATAAGAAAATAGGATGGGTACATATTGACTATAATAAATTAGGGATGGATTCGAACTTTGATGCTTTGTACTTCAGAAAGCTAAACAATATAGTTACAGTATCGGAAGAGTGTGCCAATATCCTAAAAAACAGATTTCCTAATCAAAAAGATGAGATAAGCGTTATTTATAATATTGTATCACCGACAATGATACATAAAATGGCTAACCAGGAAAATAAGGATGTTTATACTAAGAAAGATAATGAAATTATTATACTTTCAGTAGGTAGGCTGCACTACCAAAAAGGCTTTGAAATGGCTATAGAATCCTGTAAGAAACTAATAGATAAAGGGTATAAAGTAAAGTGGAATATTATAGGCGAGGGCGAGGAAAGAGAACAACTGACTAATTTGATAAAAGCAAATAAATTAGAAAACAATTTCAAATTGTTAGGATTAAAATCTAATCCTTATCCGTATATAAAACAAGCAGATATTTATGCACAGACATCTAAATTTGAAGGGAAATCTATAGCAATTGATGAGGCGAAAATATTGAATAAGCCTATACTTGTTACTGATTTTAGTACCGCGAAAGATCAAATTGACAATGAAATAAATGGATTAATTGTAGATATGAAGCCGGAGGCTATTGCAAAAGGAATTGAGAGGCTTATAAAAGATACAGAATTAAGAAAAAAATTAGTAAATAACCTTTCGAAAGAGAAATTAGGAACGGAAGAAGAAATATATAAGTTATATGAAATTCTATAATGGGTGAGGTTCATGAAAAAAAATATATTATTTATAATGAATAATTTAAATTGTGGTGGGGCTGAAAAAGCCCTAATTTCTTTATTGGGCGTTATAGATTATTCTAAATACAAAGTGGATTTATTTTTATTTAAGCATGAAGGAATATTTATAAATAAGTTACCAAAAGAAGTCACTCTATTACCTGAACCAATAAAGTATAAATATTTTGATATGCCTATAAAAAGGTCTTTGACAGAATTAATGAAAATAGGAGATTTTAAAACGACATTTTCTAGAGGAGTATTAGGGTATCTGGCTAAGACAGAAACGAATGGAGCTATAATCGAACAAAAAATATGGAAATACATGTCGAAATCAATAGATGAAATCAATAAGGAATATGATGTAGCGATAGGATTTCAAGAAAAAAACCCTATATATTTCTGTGTAGACAAGGTAAAAGCGAAAAAAAAGATTGGATGGATACACACGGATTATAATAAATTAGGGATTGATTATAGTAAAGAAAAATTTTATTTTGGTAAACTAGATCATATAGTGACTGTATCAGAAGAGTTAGTTAATATTTTAAGGGATAATTTCCCTGAATATAGAAAGAAAATTGGATGTATACACAATATAGTTTCTTCAAGAATGATAAGGAAAATGTCATTAGAGAAAGTTGATTTTAAAGAAGAGAACGATAGAAGTATATCATTAATTTCGGTAGGAAGATTGGCTAAAGAAAAGGGATTAGATATCTCTTTAGAAGCATTTAATATACTTGTAAAAAAAGGGTACGATCTTAAATGGTATTTGATTGGAGAAGGCAACGTAAGAGAAGAACTTGAAAGACGTATAAGGGAAGAAAAACTAGAAAAAAGAGTAATTTTATTAGGTATAAAAGAAAATCCATATCCATACATAAAGCAAGCAGATATATATATACAGACATCCAGATATGAAGGTAAATCTATTTCTATAGATGAGGCAAAAATACTGGCAAAACCAATATTAATTACTAATTTTGAGACAGCTAATAATCATATAAGAAATAATATCAATGGAGTAATTGCAGAGATGAACCCTATGTCAGTGGCAAAGCATCTTGAGTTATTAATAAAAGAAGAAAAATTAAGAATTAAGTTTATCGATAATCTCAAGAAAGAAGAATTAGGGACAGAGGATGAAGTGAATCATTTGTATAATTTAATGAACAGTTAAGTGTAGCGTTTAAAAATAAGTTAAATAATGAAATACATTCACTGGAGGCAATTATGTTTAATCGGATAAAAAAATCTTTAATGGTAAGATTAGGAATGGTATCTCTTGAGGATTTAACGGTAGAAGCGTGTTTGCAAAGAGGTATGAAGGTAGGGAAAAATTGTAGTGGATTAGCTGGAAGTACAATTGACTATGCTCATTGTTGGCTAATAGAAATAGGTGATAATGTTACATTTGCACCTCAAGTCTATCTCCTTGCACATGACGCCAGTACGAAACGGTATTTAGATTATACAAAAATAGCGAAAGTAAAAATAGAAGACCATGCATTTATAGGGGCAAGGGCTTTAATTATGCCGGGGGTTACAATAGGGAAAAATGCTATTGTAGCCGCGGGAAGTGTAGTAACAAAATCGGTTCCTGAAGGGTGCATAGTTGGAGGAAATCCCGCGAAAATTATAGGGAAAACAAAGGATTATATCAATAAGCACAAATTAAATCTAAAGACAGCAAATCGTTATGATAAAAACTGGACAATAGGTGAGAATATCACACCAGACATGTGTACTAAAATGTCAGAAGAATTAGGTAGTACTGTTGGATATGTTAAATGAGTATTTAAATTATTTTCACGTTGAAAGGGCAATATAAAGATGATATTTCAAATTTTGAGCTATATTGTAATTTTTATTATTTTAATGGTTATTACCATAGACTTAGTACCTGTAATAAAAGATTGGGTACTGAGAATTCATATGGGGAGATATAAAGATAAATCCATATGGAATGAGACTATAACTAAAAAAGGGTCTAAGTGGTTACTAAACACACCAAAAATAAAAGTAACAGACAATACAAGATTAGTTGTAATAGATATGTTGAAAGGGAATTATACGAAAAGCACGATACAACATTGGCAAGAAGCATCATTAGTATTAGGCTTATCTGAGTATGTAAAACATAATGATGATAAGGAAATGAAATCTGAGATTGAAAAATTTTTGAATTCGAAATTTGATAGTAATGGTCAATGGTTAGAAAAACCTAAGCATATAGACGGAGCTATACTTGCTTACGCTATTATGAAGTTGGAATATATTGATATAAACAAATACAAAAAAGCATTAGATTATACATGGGAAATGATTAAGGATCATATAGGTGAGGACGGCACAGTAGAATATAGGAAGTTTATGAAAAGCTACAGATATGTAGATACTATAGGGTTTATATGCCCCTTTTTAGTTTGTTACGGTACTAAATTTAACAAAGATGATTGTATAGATTTAGCAGTGAAACAAATTAAAGAGTATGAGCAATATGGAATGTTAGACAAACATTCACTACCATGTCATGTTTACAAGATTGAGAATAAAGTTCCTCTTGGATTATACGGATGGGGAAGAGGACTTGGTTGGTTTGCTATAGGTCTTATAGATGCGTGGAATGAATTGCCACAAGATAGTAAATATAAATTTGCTTTCGAAGAAAGTGTTAAAAGATTCGCGGAAGCTGCAATGAGCTTTCAACAAGATAATGGTAGTTGGAATTGGACTGTAACTAGAAATGAGAGTAGGTCTGACTCTTCCGCTACAGCTACGCTAGGCTGGTTTATGTTAAATGCCTCAAAGATAGAGAAGGTATCAAAAGAATGCCTAGATAGCACAGAAAAGGCTATGAGTTATTTAATGAAAGTTACGAGGAAAGATGGGGCAGTTGACTTTTCTCAAGGCGATACAAAAGACATAGGGGTGTATTCCACACTGTTCAATATATTGCCGTTTACTCAAGGGTTCTGCATTAGATTAATCAATTCATATTTAAGTAGGAACTAAACCTTCATCCCCTTTACTCATATTTGTATGAGGCAACTTTATTGATAAAGAAAATAAATGATTTGGAAATTCGAACCATTTATTTTTTGGGGAAATGAGAAAGGTGGGAATCATATGTTAAACTCTTTAACGTCATTTAGGTTTATTGCTGCGCTAATGGTTTTCTTATTTCATATGGGTGTGTTTAGCCAATATCAATTAGGTTCAGCGGGCGTTCAATTCTTTTTTGTTTTATCTGGCTTTATTTTAGCTTATAACTATCATTCTAAATTTACAGAGCTAAATAAACACAGTATCAAAAAATTCTATAAAGCAAGATTTTCTAAAGTATATCCAGTTCATGTATTAACCTTTCTTCTTTCTGCACCATTAGTTATTTTATACTTTCACCCTAAGAGTTTATATTTTATAAAACTTGCTTTTATGTCAATCATTAATTTGCTATTGATACAAAGCTTCGTACCTAGTCAGGGTACTTATTTCAATTTTAACGGCGTTTCGTGGACATTATCGGTTGAAGCTTTCTTTTATGTTATGTTTCCGTTTCTGCTATGGGTATTTATGAAACTTAAAGTTAAAAAGAACATCATTACATCCATATTGGTATTCTTGGTAGTATGGATAATTTTATTTCTATTGAATAAAAACTTGGATGAAGATAATCCATTTTTTATTTGGATATTACATATTTTTCCGGTTACTAGATTGTTCGAATTTTCAACGGGTATACTTTTGGGATTGATTTATATTGAAAAATCCGATAAAGCAAACTTTAACAAAAACATATTTACTGTTTTAGAACTACTATGTTTACTTTTATCCATTGCCTTATTATCGTATTCGATAAAATTAGATGTAGGAATTGTTCGTGGTGTTTATTTTGTCCCACTATGGTGCTTGTTAATTTTCACCTTTTCATTTCAATGCGGTATATTTTCAAAATTATTATCACAAAGGCTATTTGTTTACTTAGGTGAAATTAGTTTCTCATTTTATATGATTCACCAAATAGTGATACGATACTTGGACTTCTTGAAGTTAGAAAATACATATAGTTTTGTGGTTTGTTTAATAGTTTCTTTATTGTTAAGTGCAGTAATTTATCAATTTTATGAAGAGCCGTTACGTAAGAAAATTCGTTTTGGTTTTCAAAAAAAACATCAAAAGATACAAGTGCCTTTACCAAAAGAATTCCTTAAATAAGAGATTTTTATAAAAGATTATTGTTAAATGTAGTCCTAGAAAACAAACATTTTCTTCTTCATAGCTCGAAAAAATTAATATCTAAAGATAACAAGTAGAATAAAGTGTAATAGATTTAGTACGTAAACGAGAGGGAGTATAAATGGATTTTCTTTTTGTAATATTAAAAGATATATTTTCATTTGTAGAAGTTAAGTCTTGAAATAGGCAAATAATTAACTGAAATGATTACTGTGAATAGATGGAAAGAAAAAGTTAGGATAAAAATGAGGGGATTAAATGAGAATAACAGTATTCACTCCAACATATAACAGGAGTTATATCATAGAGAAATTATATAGGTCGTTACAAGAACAAACATATACGGATTTTGAATGGCTAGTTATTGATGATGGGTCAAGTGATAATACAGAGGAATTATTCAAGATGTGGAAACTAGAAAAAAACCCATTTCCCATACGGTATTATAAAGTCAAAAACGGAGGGAAACATAGAGCGATTAACAGGGCTGTCGATTTGGCTGAAGGTGAAATGTTCTTTATAGTAGATTCTGATGACAATCTTACAGAAGATGCTTTAGAAAGTATAGTAAGTTGGGAAAATAGCCTAGAAGATAAAAAGCTATTTTGTGGTGTTTCGGGTAATAAAGGGGGGAGTATTGAGGACCTCGTAGGGACAACATTTGAAGGTAAATATATTGATGCAACTTCACTTGAACGGAATACATATAATATAACGGGAGATAAGGCTGAGGTTTTTTATACCGATATATTAAGGAAAAACAAGTTTCGTGAGTTTGAAGGGGAAAAATTTATGACAGAGGCTACAGTATGGAATAAAATGGCTTATGAAGGTTATAAAATAAGATGGTTTAATAAAACAATATATATATGTAATTATCTAGAGGATGGTTTAACTCAAAATATGAAGGAGATATTCGCCGGAAGTCCTAAAGGTACAGCATATTATATGAAGCAGCAAATTGAATTTTATAAGTGTGGTCCAAAGGGTAGATTATCCTATTATAATTTATATTACGATTTTGTTAAGTCTAATTTAAATGTAAAGAAGGCTGCAGAATACTTAGGTATTCAACCGGTTACTTTAATGGCGGCTATCTTTTTAGCTAAATGTAAAAAAATTATATCAAGAAGGTCTTAAAATGAGGATAAAAAACTCCATAATTAATATATCTGCTGGGATCGGAAACCAAATCATTGTTACATCTTTAAGCTTCATTTCACGAACTGTATTTATCAATAGTTTAGGTATTGAATATCTAGGTATAAATGGATTCCTTACTAATATATTATCCATGCTTTCTTTAGCTGAGGCAGGGATAGGTGCTAGTATAATGTATAGTCTTTATAAGCCGGTTGCAGAGAACGATCAAGAAAAGATTAACGTACTTATGAGATTGTATCGGAAAGCATATATGGTAATCGCCTTAATTGTCTTGTTACTTGGATTGTCCTTGATGCCATTTCTTGGTTATTTCATTAAAGATTCGAATGTCGAAAATATCCATTGGATTTATCTTATTTTTCTATTCAATACAGTTGTACCTTATTTGTACATGCATAAGAATTCATTCTTAAGTGTTTCGCAAAAGGGTTATATTGTAACAGGAATATATTCTATATCTTCAATTGCATCTGCTTGCCTCAAGATTGGAATACTTCATTTTACAAAAAATTATATTCTATACTTAGTTATTGATAGTGTGATAACAGTCGCTACTAGTATTGTTTTGGCAATTATAGTCAACAGGATGTATCCATTTTTAAAAGAGAAAGTTTCGGGTGTATTAGATGCTGAAACTAAAGAGAAAATTGTTAAGAATGTGAAAGCAATTGTACTACAAAACATAGGGAATTATTTAGTATTGGGTACTGATAACATTATTATATCTTCATTTATCAGTGTGGCGGCAGTCGGATTATATTCTAATTATAATATGTTAATAGATATTTGTAGAAACTTTACTTATCAAATCTTTAATAATACATATCATAGTGTAGGAAATTTAGTAGCAGAGGAAAGTGTAGAGAAGGTTTATAGTGTGTATAAAGTCTATATGCTTTTAAATTTTTGGTTATACTCATTCTTCTCTATACTTTTATGCATTACAATAGAACCTTTTATCACTTTATGGATTGGAACCGAGTATCTTATGAGCAAAAGTGTGTTGCTTGTATTAATAATTATTTTTTATGAAAGGGGCATGAGGAATTCCATAACGACTGTAAAAACTACAGCGGGTGTTTTTCATGAGGATAGATATGCGCCTTTGGTTCAAGCTGCTGTTAATTTAGTAATTTCTATTGTATTAGTTAAGTATATGGGAATAATAGGTGTCTTTATTGGTACACTTGTAAGTGTGCTTGTTGTTCCTTTCTGGATTACTCCTTATTTAGTATACAAAAATGTATTTAATAGGTCTGTAATGGATTATTTCTTGAAATACTCCTACTACGCAGTGATAGGTATAGGAACGTATTTTATTACGAGTTTTTTGAGCAATTTCACGTTATCAAGCCATTTTTGGGAGTTATTGTTAAAGGGAATGATTTGTATCATAGTTCCTAATGTGATTTATATATTGATTTTTCATAAAACAACAGAGTTTAAATATTTATTTGGGATTATTAGAGGGATTTCACAAAAGTTATTAAAAAAATTCAATTTAAACAAGAAAATTTCTTGTTAATTTTAACTAAGATATTGTTAAATTCTATTACCATACGTTTTAGGGAAAGCCCTGTGAACTATAGACTATGGAATGAAGCCCTTCTTAGTTCATACTGATTGATTAGGGAGAAGATGGTGACTACGGCCAAATATGTATTCAATGATGTATCTATTGATGCAAGTACAAATGCTAGATTAATAGATGATACTATCATTAACTGAATGTAGAAATAATAAACCGCTATCTTTGTATAAAAATATAGCGGTTTTATTATGGGCTTAGGCGTCCGGTACTTTAGGAGACGAAGGATTGTATCTATAACATACTGAGTGAAGAAATTTATAGAAGAATATACACTGCAAATGACTTTCATGTTATGTATATGAAACTGAGGGTAGGATTAAATTGGAGAGAATTACTAAAAAGTAATTAGAAGATTGGAATCCTGTTCTGTGGGGAACTCTCTAAAAAATTTTCGATTGGAGTATAATTATTTATGAAAAGATTTTTTGATTTATTCGTTTCTTTATCATTATTGGTGTTACTGTTAGTTCCTATTAGTGTAGTAGCCGTATTAGTTAGATGTAAGTTAGGTTCCCCCATCATATTTAAGCAGCAACGCCCGGGATTACATGGTGCGTCTTTTTCTCTTTATAAGTTTAGATCTATGACTGATGAGAAAGATAACAACGGCAATCTGTTGCCTGATGATGTAAGGTTTACTAAGTTTGGGGGATTTCTTAGAAAGTGTAGTTTGGATGAGTTGCCACAGTTATTCAATGTTATAAAAGGCGATTTAAGTTTAGTAGGTCCCAGACCACTATTAATGGAATACTTGGAGTTATATACAGAAGAACAATCTAGGCGGCATATGGTAAGACCAGGAATTACAGGATGGGCTCAAGTGAATGGAAGAAATGCAATTTCATGGGAAGAGAAATTTGATCTTGATGTGTGGTATGTCGATAATAGGACTTTTTGGCTTGATATGAAAATTTTGTTGTTAACGGCAAAGAAAGTATTTAAGTCAGAAGGAATCAATCAGGTTGGGCATGTAACTGTGGAAAAATTTAATGGTACAAAGAATTCTTGAGGAGGTGAGATGGATGCGAATAATTATGATTGGGGCAGGTGGTCATAGTAAAGTAATCCGAGATATTATCCTATCGTATGGAAATTATGAAATCATTGCGCAATTAGATGATGTGTATAAAGAGTTAAAAGTTGAGGATGGCGTTTATTTTGGACCTATTTCTGCAGCTGTAAAGTTAATGGATGAGCATGTAGATACAAAGTTCGTGATAGCTATAGGAAATAACAGAACAAGAAAGATAATTATGGAGCAGTTAGAGATTCCCAGTCATCGCTATGCGACGCTTATACATAAACAATCTATTGTTAGTTTAAGTGCAAAGATTGGAGCTGGTACGGTTGTGATGCCTGGTGCAATTATTAATGCAGATGTTGAAATTGGGAATCACGTTATTGTCAATTCAGGCGCTATTATTGAACATGATAATAAGGTAAAAGATTTTGCACATATTTCCCCAAATGCAGTGCTTACAGGATCCGTTACTGTAGGAACAGGAGTACATATAGGAGCAGGAGTTAATGTAATTCCAAATATTACAATTGGCGATTGGTCCGTTATCGGTGCCGGAGCAACAGTGATCTGTGACATTGTAGCGAATTGTAAAGCAGTTGGCATTCCAGCTAGAGTAATAAAAAAAGAATTATAGGAGAGTGTTTAAAGTGGTATATTCACAGGAAAAAACAAGAATCTATCTCTCCGCTCCACATATGAGCGGTAATGAACAAAAATATATAGGGGAAGCATTTGATATGAATTGGATTGCTCCACTTGGTCCAAATGTAGATGCGTTTGAAAGTGAACTTTCATCCCATGTTGGAGTTCGTGATGCGGCTGCAGTTAGTTCAGGAACCTCTGCTATCCATTTGGCACTTCGCTTACTGGATGTAAAAGATGGAGATACGGTGTTTTGTTCGAGTCTTACTTTTATAGCGAGCGCAAATCCAATTTTATATTTAGGGGCTAAACCAGTATTTATTGATTCTGAGCTTGAAACATGGAATATGTCGCCACAAGCTTTAGAACGTGCATTACGTGATGCAAATGAGAAAGGAATACTTCCGAAAGCAGTCATTGTTGTAAATTTATATGGACAAAGCGCTAAAATGGATGAAATTCTTTCGTTATGTGATACATATAATGTTCCAGTAGTAGAGGATGCAGCGGAATCACTTGGTTCTTCCTACAAAGGTAAAGCAAGTGGGACATTCGGAAAATTTGGTATTTATTCGTTCAACGGCAATAAAATCATTACAACTTCAGGTGGAGGTATGCTTGTTTCGAATGATGTCGAGGCATTGAGAAAAGCAAGATTTTTAGCTACTCAAGCAAGAGATCCGGCTCCACACTACCAACATAGTGAGGTTGGATATAATTATCGTATGAGTAATATTTTAGCGGGTGTAGGTAGAGCGCAGCTGCAAGTCTTACGGGATAGAGTACAGGCAAGGAGAAAAATATTTGATAGATACTATCAAGAATTATCTCATATTCCAGGGGTACAGTTTATGCCTGAGTTAGAGGATACTTATTCAAACCGATGGCTTACAGTTCTTACTGTAGATGAAGAAAAAATAGGAGTATCGATTCAGACATTACTGAAACAACTGGAAAATGAAAACATTGAGGCGCGTCCTGTTTGGAAACCTCTTCATATGCAACCGCTATTTGAGGGAATAACTTATTATTCTCATAGTGAACGTGAAGATATTGCTAGAAAACTATTTGAAACCGGTCTATGTCTTCCATCTGGATCAGGTATGACAGAGCAAGATCAGACAAGAGTTATTACATGTATTAAGAATATATTGACGGTAAGTGCTGGCATGTAAAGATAAAAAATAGAAAGAGCTTCAATTAAGAAAGGCGTTAATGAACTAGGAGGATTTAATATCTTATTCAGTGCCGTTTTTGTGAAATTTCATTTTACGGAAAAAATTTTTTTTTGAATGAAAGTCACGGCAATCCCTATAAAGAGTGAAATAGTAAGCGTACATAATCTTGTGGTAAATGCGAATTATATTCTTTGCTAGCATTATTAGTGGTGAACGCATATTATATCATCCCCTTTGTGAAAATGGTATAAATATAAAAAGGTTATTCTCCTGTTTCGATTAAAGAAGCAGAAGAATAAAGTAATAGAGAACATAAAATATAAAAATCAGCTTTAATTAATAGGTTAATAATAAATTATATAAAATATCATAGCACAGAAATTTTTAAAATATAAAAAGATGAAAATTTTGCTGTGTATTTGTAAGATATAACGTTTATCCTGCTATTTGTGAACATTAAGAGCACTACCTTAAGATTTTAGGGGAACTAAGAAGATAGATGGAATGTTCGTAAAAGTTCGATTGGTGAGGTTAATAGTCGGTAGGGATGTAAAGTCTCCTACCGATTAAAGTTTTACTGTATTATTTGTTCTGACAGTTACTAAAAAAGATACATAAATATTCATTTTTTTGAGTATATAGATGCTTGACAATACAATAGTGAAATGGTAATCTGATTTTATATTCTTTATAAAGAATATAAACGTTTTATTGATATATTAAATTCAAGGATTTTTATTCATATAAAATTCAGATGGTAATATTTTGATTCGGATTAAGAAGATCATACCTTGGTTCTTTTTTTGAGAAAATTAAAATGCAAGGGTTTACATTAGGATAGGTAGCCTGAAAGCTTGAATACTTCAACTGAAAAAAGATTTAAGGCTATAAAATTGGGTTTTAAAATCTGTTATGCGTAAACGAGGTAGTTTGAGGAAAGGGTTTTCTGGTATATTAATAACATTTTTTTGATATATCTGGTAATTTGCTTATCCATCGGGTTTTCCCTTAATTGTCTTGTAGTGGGAGGAAAAAAATGAGTGCAATAACCGGAATTTATCATTTAAATGGAGAACCGATACCGCCTGAACATAGGATTGGAATCATGAAGGATTTATCTCGTTATCCAGGTGACAATACCGATATATGGCACAAGGAAAATATTTTTTTGGGCTCCCATGCAAAATGGATAACATCTGAATCTATTAATGAACAATTACCTTACTATGATTATGAAACACAGTTGGTTATAACTGCTGATGCTATTATTGATAATCGCAATGAATTATTCGATAGATTGCAAGTAGAAAAGGTACATAGAAGAGAGATGCCTGATAGTAAGTTGATTTTACTCGCTTATCAAAAGTGGGGAGAGCATGTACCAAAGTATCTAATTGGTGATTTTGCTTTTATGATTTGGGATGAGAGAAAGCAATTACTCTTTGGTGCACGTGATTTTTCAGGAAGTCGGACTTTTTACTTTTACCGCAATCAAAATCAATTTGCTTTTTGTACTAGCATACAACCGCTGTTTTCTTTACCATACGTCGGGAAGGAATTGAATGAGCAATGGTTAGCTGAATATTTAGCGATACCTAATATGCTTGATACAATAGATGCATTTTCAACAGTGCATAAAAATATAGAGCAAGTCCCCCCTTCTCATACTATCTCCGTAGTTAAGGGAAGAGTTAGTATTGCGAAATACGACACGTTATTTGTAGAGGAGCAGTTGCAACTCAAATCAAATGAAGATTATGAAGAGGCGTTCAGGGACGTATTTGAAAGCGCAGTAACATCAAGGTTACGTACTCATCGTAATGTTGGTTCTCATTTAAGTGGGGGATTAGATTCAGGTGCTGTTGCTAGCTTTGCTGCGAGAGCTCTGCAAAAAGAGAACAAAAAATTATATACATTCAGCTCAGTACCTGCAGAAGGATTTACTGATTGGACTCGTGGCCATACGATTGCTGATGAAAAGCCATTTATCCAAACTACAGTACAACATGTAGGGAATATTAAAGGGAATTATTTGAATTTCCCGGGAGAAAATTCTTTCTCAGAAATTGATGATTGGCTTGAGATTATGGAGATGCCATATAAATTTTTCGAAAATTCCGTCTGGGTGAAAGGAATTTATGAAAAAGCCCAACAACAAGGGATTGGGGTGCTCTTAAATGGAGCGAGAGGAAATTTCACAATCTCTTGGGGGCCAGCTTTAGATTATTATGCGACTTTACTTAAAAAATTCAGCTGGTTGCAGCTTTATCGTGAAATTGATTTGTATGGTAAGAACGTTGGGGTCAAAAAATCGAGAATACTGAAAGTTGTAGGAGAGAAAGCATTTCCATCGATAAAAAACATGTTTTCCTCGGAACAGCAATACGAATTGCCAACGTTAGTTAGTCCAGAACTTGCAAAACGTACTGATGTATTTAGAAAGCTTGAAGAACATGGTGTGAAAGTAACAGGGGCTTCTATCCCAAATATATATGAAATAAGACAGAAACATTTTGAACAGCTAAACTTGTGGAATACAACGGGTACAAGTGGAACAAAGCTCTCCTTGCGCTATGGTTTACAAGGGCATGATCCAACGAATGACTTACGGGTAATTCGATTCTGCTTATCGTTACCACTCGAACAATTTGTTCAAAATGGCTTAAATCGTGCACTTGTCCGGAGGTCCACAAAAGGATTTCTTCCTGACAAAGTAAGATTAAATCAACGTGTGCGGGGAATACAGGCAGCTGATGTGGTTCATCGCATGATTCCTTCATGGAAAATGTTTATCGAGGAACTTCAGCAGCTTAGTAAAGACCCAGTGGCCTCTAACTTTTTTAATATAGAGATTATTAAGAGTGCGATTTTGAAAATTCAAGGAGAACCACAAGTAGAATACGTGTTTGATCCGGATTTTAGAATTTTAATGCGTAGTCTTATTGTCTATCGATTTATCAAAAAATATATTTGAAAGGGGGTGAAATTATGAAACAAGAATGGCAATCACCAGTATTAGAAGTGCTTGATATCAACATGACAATGGCTGGACCTGGAAAGAGACTTGTTGACCAAGTTTTTGAAGATGAGGATGAGCAAGGCGCACTTCACCACAACTAATGCACTAATATTTAAATGAGATTTATATGCTTTACAGCCCTTATATAGTTTAATTACGGTATAAGGGTTTTTTTTAATCAATTTTTCAACTATTTGGAGTGAGAAAGATGATACATACTGTAAAGAAAGAGATTTACAAAGCCTTCGGATTAGCCCTATTAAGTGAGATTCCCCTGCCGGAATTACCTCAAGTAAGTAATTACGAAAATGAAGTAGACGTAAAAATAGAAACTGCAGATTTGTCCCAATTATGGGGAGAGTTATCTTCTCCGAAGTCAGTATTTGTAGTTGAAGAAGAATTAATTATGTTTCAAATCCCCGAAACTGCTACGTTTTGTATTCAAAATGGAGAAAAAATTATTGTTTCACCTATGAAAGGGTCTGATCAAGATAAGATTCGGCTTTATATTCTTGGGACTTGTATGGGGGCATTGTTGATGCAGAGAAAAATACTCCCTCTGCATGGAAGTGCAATAGCCATCAATGGAAAGGCGTATGCTTTTGTAGGAAGATCGGGAGCTGGAAAATCAACTCTTGCATCAGCCCTTTTAAGCAAAGGCTATCAGCTTTTAAGCGATGATGTAATTGCTGTGTCTCTTTCTGAGGATAATATTCCTTTTGTTACACCATCTTACCCGCAACAAAAGTTATGGAAAGAGAGTCTTGATCAGTTTGGAATGGAGACAGCGCATTATCAGCCATTATTTGAAAGGGAAACTAAATATGCTGTCCCCGTTACAGCTAACTTTTTCGAGGAGCCATTACCATTGGCAGGTGTATTCGAATTAGTGAAAGTAGAAAATGGGGATGTTGAACTTCAGCAGATTGAAGGACTGGAGAGACTACGCACATTGCTGCGTCACACATATAGGAATTCATTAATCCCACGATTGGGGATGATGGAATGGCATTTTATGCATTCTACAAATATCGTAAACAAAATAGATATGTTTCAATTGAGACGTCCTATTTCAAAGTTTACGGCACATGATTTAGTATCCAAAATTCTAGAGTCTTTAAAAGAGGAGGAAAAATAATGAGTAGTAAACAAACAATTTCATTACACAGTTTTGTTGTACAAGGTCAGGAAAATGTAGTGAGCGATATGGATGGGGAGAAAGTGATGATGAGCATCCATAATGGGAAATACTATAACTTGGGAGGTATAGGTGGTGAAATTTGGAGTTTAATTAATGAATTAATATCTGTGAATCAAGTGATTGATATATTATTGTCTCGATATATGATTGAAGAGGCAGAATGTAAGGAACAGGTACTCTCTTTCTTAAATCATTTGTATGCAGAAGGGTTAATCTCGGTTGATGAAAAACTTTGATTTTTAATTGAACGTTCCAGATTTAATAGATTAGGAGTAGGATCGATGAATATCATAAATAAAGCCAAAGCTTTCTTGTCGTTCGATATGGGAACAAAATTATTACTTATAGAAGCTTTCTTTTATTTAGGCTGGGCTCGTATTCTTAAAAGTATACCGTTTTCTAAAGCTGCTCCTATATTAGGAATTCATATGGCAGAAACGTCTTTAAGCCATGATGAATCGGAAAAGGTTACATTAAGGAAAATTTCTCAAGCAGTGCATATGATGAGCCGTTATACATTTTGGGAAAGCCAGTGTCTCGTTAAAGCTATCGCTGCAATGAAAATGTTGGAGAAGCGTCAAATTGAAAGTACCCTTTACTTAGGGACCGCGAAAGATGAGACAGGAAATATGATTGCCCATGCGTGGTTACGTAGCGGGCCCTTTTATATTACTGGCGTAGAAGAAATGAAGAGATTTACTGTTGTTGGTAAATTTGCAAAAAGGATAGGGTAAAAAAATCTTGAAGGAGAATGAGATGTATACCGGTTGTAATCTTGATTTGAGTCATTTACCTAAAGAACTAAAATTGTTACTTGAAATTATAAAGAAGGAAGATAAAGAGATACAAGAAATCCCGGGAGACTGGTTCATAAATATTGATTGGAACAAATTTTTGAAACTGGCGCTGCATCATCGTATGTACGCATTCATTTATCCAAAAATGAAATCTATTGATAAACAGTTAGTTCCATCAAATGTTGTGCAAGTATTAAGTACATATTTTAAAAGGAATACATTCCATATGCTTCATTTAAGTGGAGAAATGGGAAAGGTAAGTAAATTATTTGCTGAAAACCAACTTCGACTTCTATTTTTGAAGGGCCCTATTCTCGGCGCAGATCTATATGGAGATGTTTCTCTTCGAACATCAGGGGATCTGGATGCCCTTGTTCCTATAGAGGATCTTGGAAAAGTGAACGAATTACTTGTAAAGAATGGTTATGTCAAAGAGGATGATTTTCCGACGGTTATGAATGAATGGAAGTGGAGACGCCACCATACAACTTACATGCATCCGATAAGTAAGGTGAAATTGGAGATTCATTGGCGACTACACCCAGGACCGGGAAAGGAACCACGCTTCGATGAGTTATGGGGGCGAAAGAGGACGAGTCCTGTCACAAATTATCCTGTCTATTTTTTAGGTAGAGAGGATTTGTTTATGTTTCTTGTGACTCATGGGACTAGGCATGGTTGGTCCAGGCTTCGATGGTTAACAGACATTGACCGTATGGTAAGGCAAGAAATAGATTGGAAAGAACTCACTGTTATGTTGGAAAGATATGGATGTAAGCAACTGGTAGGCCAGGCGCTTATTTTATCTTCTGAGCTTTTAGATACTCTTATAATAGAAGAAGAGGCAAAAGTATTAATGTCAGGGAGAAGGGTAACGCAATTAGCTCAGCTTGCTATATATTACTTGGAAAATATGATTAACTTGCATACAGATCCCGTCCCAGAAGAAGTTTCAAAATATCATGAGCGATATTTATATTTGTTAAAGACAAGCTCTCAAAAGCTACTGTTTCATCTTAGTTGGTTGTATCCTTATCCTCAGGATGTGGAAACTTTACCACTGCCAAAACAACTGCATGTTTTATATTTCCCTTTGCGGCCGGTTTTATGGATTTGGAGGGGAATGAGGTACCGTAAGGAGAAGTGAAAATGAGAAATATTTTATATTTTACAAAGCAGTTATACTCTTTTACTGGAAACATTCTCATTGTTAATCTCTTGGGAATGGTATTGGTCAGTCTTGTAGAAGGGATCGGTATTTTACTATTAATCCCAATGATAAGTATTAGTGGTATTGCGAAGATGAATGAACAGGCAAGCCCTCTTTCAGGGGTTCTTGGATTCCTAGGTGAGTTTCCAACTACTTTAGGATTACCACTTGTATTAGGAATATATATTATATTGGTCGTGGGACAAGCGCTTTTGCAAAGGAATATAACAGTTCGTAATGCGAAAATCCAGATACGTTTTATTAATCATTTGAGATTGGAAACTTATCGTGGATTGTTGCAGGCCAACTGGAGTTTTTTTGTGAAAAAGAGAAAATCAGATCTTATCAATTCTTTGACAACGGAATTAGGGCGTGTTAGCGCAGGCACTAATTTATTTTTACAGTTGCTCACTTCTTTAATGTTTACACTTATACAGATTGGTTTCGCTTTTTGGTTAGCGGCAGATATAACAATTTTTGTACTATGTTGCGCTGTGGTACTTGCCTTTCTTTCACGAAGATTTATTAAAAAATCAAAAAGATTAGGTGGTCGAACCTCAGAGAATTCAAAAGCGTATCTTGCAGGTATAACTGATCATTTTAATGGAATTAAGGATATTAAGAGCAATACACTAGAACGATCTCGTTATATGTGGTTACGTAATTGGGTGGAAGATGTGGAACGTGAACAGTTTGCATATATTAAGGTGAGAAATAATTCTCAACTCTTTTATAAAATTGCATCAGCTGTTTTCATTGCTATTCTTATCTTTCTATCTGTTAAGTTGTTTCAGACGAAAACGGAGCAATTATTATTAATTATTCTTATATTTTCTCGTTTGTGGCCACGATTTGCAGGTATACAATCAAACATGGAACAAATTGCAGCGAATCTTCCCGCTTTTAAAGATTTGCTGCAATTACAGGAAGAGTGTAAGAAAAGTATAGAATTGCAAGATATAGAGCAGGATTATGATTGTATAAATCCTATGCAGATAGAACAATCTATCGAGTGTCAGAATATCTCTTTCCGCTACAATAAAGAAAATGCTGTGTACTCACTTAAAGATATTAATTTGCGTATTCCTGCAAATTGTATGACAGCTATCTCAGGGCGTTCTGGTGCTGGAAAGAGTACATTAATTGATATCATAATGGGACTTATGCAGCCAGAGAGCGGTCAGCTATTAATAGATAACAAACCGTTGATAAGTAAGGACCTATTATCATTGAGAAAATCTATTAGCTATGTTCCTCAAGATCCATTTCTATTCAATGCCAGTATAAGAGACAATTTGAGAATGGTTGAACCAAATGCAAGTGAGGAACAGCTTTGGGAAGCTTTGGAATTTTCTGCTTCCGCTGAGTTTGTTAGTAGGCTCTCACAAGGATTGGATACAATGATTGGCGATAGGGGAGTCAAACTTTCAGGGGGAGAACGACAACGTCTTGTTCTGGCTAGAGCGATACTTCGAAAGCCTTCTATTTTAGTATTAGATGAGGCAACAAGTGCGTTGGATGCTGAAAATGAAGCGAAAATACAAGAAGCATTGGAAAGATTGAAAGGAAGCATGACAATTATTGTCATTGCACATAGACTATCTACTATACGTAAAGCTGACCAAGTAATTGTAATGGATCAAGGACAAATTATTCAACATGGTAGTTTCACACAACTAGCGAAAGATGAAAGTGGTTTGTTTAGTAGCCTACTTGGAC
This sequence comes from Bacillus pseudomycoides DSM 12442, assembly GCF_000161455.1. Lineage (GTDB taxonomy): Bacteria > Bacillota > Bacilli > Bacillales > Bacillaceae_G > Bacillus_A > Bacillus_A pseudomycoides. The sequence continues at coordinate 4,470,635 of NZ_CM000745.1, read as the reverse complement.
AACAGGCCAAAGTAAACATTTAAATATGGCTTGTTATAATTGTTTTTTATAAATTCACGGAATACACTGCCTTTATTTCTTTCGGGTCGGTAACACAATTTGATTATTTATGGTTTGGGGTATAATTGGTATTTGTGTACTGGTCTTTTTATGGAAATATGAGCTTAATTTAATTGTGTGACCAGTAAAAAAATGAGAAATACTTTTTGTGACTTATTAATATACCATCTATATACATGTATAAATATCCGTGTTATAATTTAACATGGAACCTGATTTTATTTATACCATATAACAAAAGCAGCGAGACCCCTCGTCTTTAGGACTAGGGGTCTTTTCTATTTTTGTATATAAAGGTTTATTAGTGTAGTTGTGATAATATATTTTGAAGCACCTTGTAGACATTTTTATGGTCAGTGATTAATGAGAGGTAGTGCCTACTGAATTGTTGGTATTTTGAATTACTACTAATTTTATATAAGTAATTAAGAAGGGAAACGATTTGAGGAGAGGAAAGAGAGATAGTGAAGAATATTATATAAGTATTTCTTTTTATTTCATTTGAGTTTTTCTCTCAAATCCTCCAGGATGCCTTAGTTAACAGATAAACAAGGAAAAGTAACAATTTCTTAATTAGTTATATATTATTTCATGTATTGTTAAATAGATTTAAAAGAATTTATACGTGGTATTGGATATTTATGTAAAATGTAAATGTATCTTTTGTGATGATATTTTATAGGATTTTTATTAAAGGCTAATCCACGAAGATTTATTTTTTTATAAAGCATAGTGTTCTGGATTGCGAATCTTAATTTCTAGATATACTATTTAAGATAATATAAGAAAAATGAAGAAATTTGTAGAAAATTGTAGAAAATTAAGGTTATAATGGTAAAAAGCAGTAAATATTAAATTTTTCTTTCTTATTTTTGTCCTTTATAATGAGCTATGAATACGACACATGAGGCAAATAATGTATATTGCCTCTCCCTAACTTTGATATACACCTTTTTCCAACCTCCGTGTTAATTGCTATTATTTTGTTATACCGATTAGCGAAGGGAAAAGGGTGTATCTTTTTTGTATGAATAGTCCTAATAGATATTTTGGGTAGAAAGCATTTCTTGTTTTTCGTGACAAAAACAATAGAGAATGGGATAATAAGGACAGTGTGTTGGTGGTATGACCAATTTGGTATATAAGGAGAGAATGATATGCTAGATATTCAACAGATTAAAGAAATTATTCCACATCGTTATCCATTTCTACTAGTCGATCAAATTCTAGAAGTAGAAGAAGGAAAGCGTGCGGTTGGGATTAAAAATGTAACGGCAAATGAGGAATACTTTAATGGACACTTTCCAGATTATCCTGTGATGCCAGGTGTTCTAATTGTAGAAGCATTAGCGCAGGTGGGTGCTGTTGCGGTATTAAAAAAAGAGGAGAATCGTGGACGCCTCGCATTCTTCGCTGGTATTGATAACTGCCGCTTCAAGCGTCAAGTACGTCCAGGTGACCAACTTCGTTTAGAAGTGGAAATGACACGTGTACGTGGACCAATTGGTAAAGGAAAAGCAGTCGCAACTGTAAACGGTGAAATTGCTTGTGAAGCTGAGGTTACATTCGCGCTTGGTGATAAGAAAGAATAAAGATATGATAAGTTGGGAGGTGAATGAAAATAAACTTTTCATTCACCTCCTTTTTAATAAAAGAAAAGTAAGAGAATTTGTTGATAGGTAGGTTCTCTTTATTTAAACAAACGTTTGATTAAATAACATAAGGGATTTTCGGGAAAACTTTCTCAACTTAGCGTCTAGAAACGCTGTTGAAAAATAGAATGAAAATTTATAATGGAAAGTGTTTTTTAAACGAGTTATTATAAATATACAGGTGAATTTATAATATATTCACTAATAATACTAACTACATTCACATATTATCAATATATGGTAAATGTAAACCCATACCCGACAAAGGATATCTAAATTTGTCGAATTTGTCATTATAATATTTGTCAATTTATTAAATGAATTCCTCAACCATTATTGTTATACTAATGTAAGTTATGTAATATGTTGAATAGTTGTCTAGGACTAAACATGATTAGGACTAGATACTAGATTCTTATTGTCAGCCGCAAATCTGACATTTTATTTATTTATAAAGGAATTTATGACAAATTATTGGAAGCTGGAGGAAGGCATGGAAGAAACAATAAGTTTGAAAGAACTATTTACTATTTTAAGAAAACGTTTAGTTATGATCATCGCAATTACGATTGGGGCAGCTCTTGTAAGCGCAATTGTAAGTTTCTACTTTATAACGCCGATTTACCAAACTTCAACGCAAATTCTTGTTAACCAAAAGAAACAAGAGGGTGTTTTCCAACCTGGGGAAGTACAAACAAGTCTTCAATTAACAAATACATATAAAGTTATTGTGAAAAGCCCAGTTATTTTAGATCAAGTGAAAGAAAAGTTGAAACTGAATATGTCAACTGGAGCATTAAATAACAAAATTAACGTAGCTAATGAGAAAGATTCGCAAGTTATTGCGGTTACAGTACAAGACAAAGATGCAAAATTAGCTCGTGATATCGCAAATACAACAGCGGAAGTATTCAAAAGTAAAATTGCAAAAATTATGAGTGTAGATAATGTAACAATCCTATCAAAAGCAGAAGTGGCGGAAGGGCAATCTCCAATTAAGCCTAATAAGATGTTAAATGTAGCTATTGCATTTGTCATTGGCTTAATGGCTTCTGTCGGACTTGCATTCTTACTAGAATATTTAGATAACACATTCAAAAAAGAAGAAGATATCGAAAAATTTCTAGGTCTACCAGTTCTTGGAGTGATTTCTCATATAGAAGAAGATAATGTGAAAAGCAGAAGTCCGTCAAGGGCAAAGAGAGTAGGAGGGCATACAATTGGTTCTTAAGAAAAAAGCATCACGCGCACGTCGTCGGCTTATTGCATATGAACAACCGAAATCATTTGTTTCGGAACAATATCGAAATGTACGAACAAATATTGAATTTGCATCCGTTGATAAAAAAATTCGTTCTCTTATAGTTACATCCGCTAATTCAAGTGAAGGAAAGACAACAACAGCTGCTAACATTGCAATAGTCTTTGCACAGCAAGGTAAAAAAGTATTACTCATTGATGCGGATTTACGTAAGCCTGCACTACATCACATGTTACAAGTTGAGAATGTTTTTGGCTTAACAAGTGTATTAACACGTAGTAAAAAACTTGAGACATGTGTAGAAAATACAAAAATTAGAAATTTAAACTTCCTGCCATGTGGGCCAATCCCACCAAACCCAGCGGAATTATTAGGGTCAAACTCGATGAAAGATTTACTTTCAGAAGCATATGGCATGTATGATCTCGTTATCTTTGACACATCTCCGATTTTACCAGTTACTGATGCGCAAGTCATGGCAAATCAATGTGATGCTTCTGTACTAGTTGTCCGAAGTGGCGTAACAGAAAAGGATACGGCGATTAAAGCAAAACAAGCACTTGATGGCGCAAAGGGTACATTACTTGGCGTTATTCTAAATGATAAAGAACAAACAGGATCTGAGTATTATTATTACAGTTCTAACTAACTAAATAGATGAGAGGAAAGAGGAGACATCTTCTTTTCCTCTTATATTCACAATGTGAAGAGTAAATGAAGAATAGATAGAGAAGAGGTGTAAGGGAATGATTGATTTACATTGTCACATTTTGCCTAGTATCGATGATGGGGCACAATCAATCGAAGATAGTATCGCGATGGCAAAGGCAGCATGTAAAGAAGGTATTCATACAATCGTTGCCACTCCGCATCATCAAAATGGTGTTTATATTAATCCAGCAGAAGGCATTCTTCATCAGGTAAAGCAGTTAAATGATAGATTGAAAGAAGAAGACATTAATTTAACCATTTTACCTGGTCAAGAAATCAGGTTATATGGAGAATTGTTAGAAGACTACGAATTGGGTAAAATTGTTACATTGAATCGTACGGATAAATACATATTAATTGAATTCCCAGCAAATCATGTCCCGCGCTATGCAGAAAAAATGTTATATGAACTGCGTATAAAAGGAATTACGCCGATCATTGTGCATCCAGAGCGAAATACGGAAATCATCGAACGCCCTCAAGTATTGTATAAGTTCGTAACTCAAGGCGCACTCACGCAAATTACTGCGGGGAGTGTAACAGGAAAGTTCGGAAAGAAAATCAAGAAATTTTCGTTACAACTCATTGAACACCATTTAGCACATGTCATATCATCAGATGCCCATAACACAACAACGCGCTCATTTCACTTACAAGCAGCATATGAGGTAATAGAGAAGTCATTTGGGAGCTCTACACTTTATTGTTTCAAAGAAAATACATATTCACTAATAAGTGGGAAGATAATTTACCGAGAAGAACCAGAACAGGTGCGACGTAAGAAAATACTGGGTCTCTTTTAAGTATAAACATTTGGTGATGCCTCCTAACCAATATCAATGGAGACACTCGACTATGCTGTGGGTAGAGTAAGCTTTACCTTAGACACGCTTGTTGTCAAAAGCATGGTGTGAGGTCGGGTTAGATGCCCGTTATGATTATAAAATTGTTGGAACCTTTATTATATCTATATATAAATATAATAAAGGATAAGGGATAATACAAGTTGAAACAAGTAAAAAAAGCCATCATTCCAGCAGCTGGGCTGGGGACAAGATTTTTACCAGCGACAAAAGCAATGCCGAAAGAAATGTTGCCAATCGTTGATAAACCGACGATTCAGTACATTGTGGAAGAAGCAATTGCATCTGGAATTGAAGACATCATCATCGTAACGGGTAAAGGAAAGCGTGCAATTGAAGATCACTTTGATCACTCCTTTGAACTAGAACAAAATCTACTAGAAAAAGGGAAGTACGAAATGCTTGAAAAAGTACAAGCGTCTTCCCAAATTAACATTCACTACATAAGACAAAAAGAACCAAAAGGACTCGGGCATGCTGTATGGTGCGCATGTAAATTCATTGGCAACGAACCGTTTGCTGTATTACTTGGTGATGACATTGTTCAAGCGGAAACACCATGCTTACGTCAATTAATGAATCGATATGAAGCAACGAGATCATCAGTAATCGGTGTACAAACAGTGCCGGAAAATGAAACACATCGCTACGGTATTATCGATCCATTAGAACAAAAGGGACGCAGTTATCAGGTGAGCAGATTTGTGGAAAAACCAGCGCAAGGAACAGCACCATCGAACTTAGCGATTATGGGGCGTTACGTATTAACACCAGAAATTTTTATGTTCCTAGAAGACCAACAAACAGGTACGGGTGGAGAAATTCAGCTAACGGATGCGATTCAGCGATTAAATGAAATTCAACGTGTATTTGCATATGACTTTGAAGGTAAGCGTTATGACGTTGGGGAGAAATTAGGTTTTATTCAGACAACGATTGAAATGATGCTTCAGCATGATGAATTAAAAGATGAACTTGTGAAGTATATGAATGAACTTGTACAGAAAGAACTTTTAAACGTATAGATTGTATATAACTGAAAAATAGGCTGTTTTTAAATATAGGGCATGGTTTATAAAATGTTAGGTGTGGGAAGGACTCTTATTTTAAAGTTATATAAAAGAAAGGAACGTGTGTCTTGAGTTATCAAAATAGGCTCTCATTATTAGTATTATTAGATTCATTCATTGTTTTAACATCGGTATACTTGAGTTACTGGTTTATTCATCCTAATGCATTAGACAATATTCCAACTACACTTATTATTAGTTCAATTACGTTACTTTGTAGTCATCATGTGTTTGCTGCAATTTACAAGTTGTACAAAAAAGCTTGGGAGTATGCAAGTATAGGAGAGTTAGAAAATATTTTCAAAGCCGTTACATTCTCTATTATCGTGACTGCAATCGTTCAGCAAGTTATTAATCACGATATTTATTTCCGCATCTTAGCAATCGCATGGATGTTCCATATGCTACTTATTGGTGGTTCACGATTTATATGGCGTATTTTCCGTGATACATACATTTCAAAGAAAACAGATAAAGCTCGTACATTAATTGTAGGGGCGGGTTCAGCAGGAGCGATGATTGTACGTCAGCTTCAAAAAAGTCATGAGGCACATTTAGAAGCGGTAGCATTTGTTGATGATGATCTAAGGAAACAAAGGTTAGAAATATACAATATCCCTGTTGTAGGAACAAGAGAAGACATTCAACGGGTTGTTGATCGTTATCAAATTGAACATATTATTATTGCTATTCCTTCCCTTAGTCGTAAAGAAGTGAATGGGATTTTTGAAGCATGTACAAAAACGAAGGCAAAAACACAAATTGTGCCAATGCTAGAAGATATTCTGGATGGGAAAGTTTCTGTTAATGAGTTTCGTGATGTACAAGTAGAAGATTTATTAGGACGTGAGCCTGTGAAATTAGATGATGCAGGTATTGGTGAAAAGATTACAGGAAAAACAATCTTAGTAACTGGCGCTGGAGGATCAATTGGTTCCGAGCTGTGTCGCCAAGTCATGAAATTTAAACCAGGTAAAATTGTATTACTTGGTCACGGTGAGAACAGCATTTATACAATTGAAATGGAATTGCGTTCACTATATAAAGATTCCATCGAAATTACAACAGAAATTGCAGATGTGCAAGACCGTAATAAAATGTTTGAAGTGATGAAGAAGCATAACCCATACATTGTGTATCATGCAGCGGCACATAAACATGTTCCACTTATGGAAAGGAACCCAGAGGAAGCTGTAAAAAATAATATTATTGGTACGAAAAATGTTGCGGAAGCATCGGCTACTTTTGGTATAAATAAATTTGTTATGGTCTCTACAGATAAAGCTGTTAACCCAACAAGTGTAATGGGGGCAACGAAGCGTATTGCAGAAATGATTGTGCAACATATGGACACAGTCAGTAATACTCGTTTTGTAGCTGTTCGTTTTGGCAATGTACTGGGAAGTCGTGGTAGTGTTATTCCTTTATTTAAGAAACAAATTCAAAAGGGTGGACCGGTTACTGTTACACATCCTGATATGATTCGTTATTTTATGACAATTCCAGAGGCTTCACGTTTGGTTATTCAAGCTGGATCTTTAGCTAAAGGTGGGGAGATTTTCGTTCTTGATATGGGAGAACCTGTTAAAATTGTTGATTTAGCTAAAAATCTTATTAAACTATCTGGTTATCAGGTCGAGGATATTGGAATTAAGTTTTCTGGGATACGCCCTGGGGAAAAACTTTTTGAAGAATTATTAAAGGATGATGAAGTGCATAAAGAGCAAATTTATCCCAAGATATGCATTGGTAAATCTAATCATGAATTAAGTGCCGAATTACCGTATTTAGTACAATATATTTCTAATTTAGAAGGTAATCATTTAAGAGATTTCTTATTAGATTTAACTAATAATCGTCAAAAAGTAATAGATAAAATGAATATTTAACAGCACTTGGTGGAAAAAAATATGATATTTATTAAAAAATTATTATCTTTGTGTTTAAGTTAGGTGAGAGGATACCTTGTATGATTACAAATTTAAAGCAAAAAGCATTTAGTGGAGCTAAATGGACTACAACATCAGCACTAATTGTTTCTAGTTTACAAATAATTCAATTGGTTATAGTATCTAGAATACTTCCGCCTGAATCATTAGGATTAATGACTACTATTATGGTAGTTGTAGGGTTTGCTCAATTATATTCGGATATGGGAATTACTAACGCTATAATTTATAAAGAGAATTTAACTAAAAAACAATTATCGAGTCTTTATTGGTTTAATATAATGTTAGGGTTATTATTAACTTTAGTTATTATTGGATTTACTCCAGTTATAGCATATTTTTATCATGAACCAAGATTAAGCATTTTATTATGCTTAATAGCAGTAATATTTTTGATTAATCCAATAGGCCAACAATCTATGGTTTTACATCAAAAAGAGCTTAAATTTGATATTCTAGCAAAGATAGAAATAATAGCGGCTATATCAGGTTTTTTATTAACCATAACTCTTGCTTATATAGGCTATGATGTCTACTCATTAGTTATTGGTCAAATATTTATTAACTTTATGAAAATGTGTGGATATGTTTTTATTAGTAAAAATGTATCGAAGCCTATGATGTACTTTAGATTTAGTGAAGTGAAATCTTTCGTAAGTTTTGGTTTATATCAATTAGGTGAAAGAACAATTCATTACATCAATTCTAATCTAGATTATATAATTATTGGAAGTCTACTTGGTTCAAAAGCCCTAGGTTATTATACTATTGCTTTCAATCTTATAATATTACCTATTTCAAAGATTAATCCCATAGTGACAAGAGTGGCATTTCCTATATTTTCTAAGATGCAAAATGATATATCTTTGCTAAAAAAATCATACTTTAAAATCATTCAGATTTTGAGTTGTATAAATTTCCCTTATTTTTTTGGTTTATTTATATCTGCTCCAATTTTAGTTCCTGTTATTTTTGGAGAGAAATGGATGCCTAGTGTATTACTTATTCAAATACTCTCTTTTGTTGGAATAACAAGAGCTATTGTCAATCCAATTGGGGCATTAGTAATGGCCAGGGGAAGAGTAGATTTAGGATTTAAGTGGCACTTTTTTATGCTGTTTTCTCAAGTGCCCTTAATTATCACCGGAGCATATTTTGGTGGAATAACGGGAGTAGCTATGGGATATTGTTGCCATCAGGTGGTATACATAATTACAAATTACACATTTGTGATTCGAACATTAGTGGGTTCTTGTTTGAAAGAGTTTTTAGAAAGTTTTATGAGTTCTATAAAAGCTTCATTAGTTATGATGGGAACTGTATTGGTGATACTGAATTTTATAAAGCAGTTAGATATGACAATTCAGCTAGTTTTAGTGGTTTCGTTGGGAGCCGTGTTTTACATAACGGCTTCTTTGGTATTTCAACGACAACTAATTATAGAATTAAAAGAATTATTTTTAAGGAAAAGGATAAAAAACGTTAGTTAAGAGGTAAATTATACATGCTTACAACATTAGTTTTTTTAGTATTTTTTTATCTTATAGGCACAATCTTAACCTTAAGATTAGGACGTAAAGAGGTTAAGTTATTTCATATTATCTTTATTTTTAATGTCTTAATAAGTATTTTAATGTACTACATATATATAGATAGATATGGAGTACCTTATTATATTGGTGGAAGTGATGATTTAGTTTACGAACAACAAGCAGCATATGCGTATGAAAGTTTAGGTATTTTTGATTATTCTAGTCTTAAAGAAATTTTTTGGATGTCTAACTCGTTAGGATACACATACTTGGTAAGTATATTCTTTCGAATTGCATCTTTTTTTGATGGATACCATACATTAGTTCCTCGTTTTTTTAATGGTTTATTGCTGGCTTTTATTTCTGTATTTGTATATAAAATAAGTATGAATTATATGGGGTTGAAACAAAGGTTTGCTTTTCTAGCAGCAGTAATAGTAGGGTGCTCACCCATAATGAGTTTTAATGCTGCGCATGTTTTTAGAGATATTGTAGTTACTTTCATAATGGTACTTGTAATATACCTTGCATTAGGTTTTTATAAATTTAATTTATGGGAAAAATCTATGGCTATTTGTGGAATGTTTATATTATTTGTAATACTTTATGAAATTCGTTATATGTCGGCTTACTTTTTAGTGATTCAGATAATATTTACAATGTGGGCAGCATACCGTAATTCGAAAAATAAACCATTAAAACTAAAAAATATAATGAGTATTTCTATAATTGTTTTGTTATTTATACTCATTTTTAATACTTCTTTAGTTAATACAATATTTAATTACTATGAAATTTATGCTGATTATAGAACGGAGAGAACTGATGGTTTAGCTCAATACGTTTTTAATGCTCCTTTATATGTGGGTTTTTTTCTAAGAGTTGTATATTTATCTATTACTCCTTTTCCTATTTTTTCATCTGAATTGGAGCGGAATTTTTTAAGTATAGGTACTATTGTGCAATTATTTTTGATGCCTTATGTATTAATTGGAATTAGGAAGTCTTTTTCAAATAGTAATGTAGCAACAATTATGTTTAGCTTTATTGTAGTTTATATTTCTGTAAGCATGTTATCTTTTACAATTAGACATATATGTTTATTCTATCCATTTATGATTTTGTTAGCTTTTTATGGGTATCAGAATGCAAATTTATATTTTAAACATAAGAAAATGCCATTGGCGATAGTTTATTTTATGATTTTAATTGGTATAACAATGTACAGTATTTTGAAATTTTATTGATATTTAAGGGGCTAAAGGGACATGAAGATTTTATTTATAGCAAATCACTTTCCGCCTATAAACAATTCTGCGAGTATTAGAATATTAAATTATGTTAATCATTTGCAGGTGATGGGGAATGAAGTGATGGTACTCACACCAGATTATCCTAAAGATTTTATAAATTATGATGAAGAGCTTTTATATAAAATAAATACAAACATTAAAGTAATTAGAGTAGATATGGGATCAATATATAAAAGAATTTATCCTAAGAAGAGTAGGCAGATTGGTAATGATTCTCCTGCGAAGGCTAGCAAAAAAAACATTTTAAAATCATCTATAAAAAGGAATTTAGCTATTCCAGATTCTTATATTGAATGGAAAAACAATGCCGTCAAGATAGGAGATAAACTAATAAAAAAAAATAAAGTAGATATCATTATTTCAACGCATGAAACCCCTTCTTGTCATTTAGCTGGCTTGAAATTAAAAAAAAATAACCCAGAGGTGAAATGGATAACATATTGGAGTGATCCTTGGACATTTGAATATTATAGATCCAGAGAAAGTTTATTAAAACGTAATGTTGAAAAGTGGTTGGAACGTAATGTTGTTAAAAAGAGTGATAAATTTCTATTTACTACTGAGGAAACAAGGGATTTATATATAAGTAGCTATAGTATACCTAAAAGTAGAACTGCTATTGTTTATAGGGGATTTGAAGAATATTCACGAGAAAACTCAAAGAAATTCATAGGTTTATTAAAAAAGGATAAAATTAATTTAGTGCATACTGGTGAAATATATACTGAGTTGAGAGATACTAGGCCTTTAATTGAAGCATTGAAAGCCTTAGAAGAGGAAGAGAAGGATATTTTTGATCAAATTAATATAGTTTTGGTAGGAGGAGTTGATAATTTAAAGATTAAAAAAGAATTAAAAGATATAAAATGTGTATCTCTTCTATCACGGGTTCCTTATGAAGAGGCGCAAGATTATATGCATAATAGTGATGGATTATTATTGTGGGGCAATAAATATGGTTGTCAGATCCCTGGAAAAGTCTACGAGTATTTCGGAGTTAAATCACCTATTTTAACCATATTGGCTAATAATCAAGATCCAGTTGGTAAATTAATGAAGGACGTCGATAAGGGACCCATTATTTATAATAATGCGCAAGAAATTAAAGAAATGATAAAAGAGTTCGTTAAAAATAAAGATAAAAAAGAATATTGGTATGAAATCATTCCTAAGTATAAATGGGAAAATGTAGCTAAAGATTTGTTTTCTAAGATTTCAGATTAAATAATGGAGGAGAATGCATATGAATCAAGCTAAGAAGGTATGTATAGTTTCTCCTATACACGATTATAAGGATATAAGGGTATACCAAAAACAAGCAAAGACTATAGAAAATAGTGGTTATGAGGTTAGTTTGCTTGCTAGAAAAGATTATGATGAGAAAATAGGTAATATACAAATCTTCGCAATTCCAAAATCAAAAAACTTTTTAAGTAGAATTATCTTGCAACCTAAATTACTTTGTAAAATACTTAAGACAAGGTCTAAAATAGTTCATTTGCATAATCCTGACACGATATTATTAGGATTTTTGTTGAAAATGTTTAATAAAAAAGTTATTTATGATACTCACGAAGATTTTTCAAAAAGAATATTAATTCGGGAATGGATTCCCTATTCTTATAGGAAACTTATTGCTAAAGTAGTTACAGGTTTAGAGTTAATGGCATCAAGGTGTTTTGATGGATTTATTGTTACACAAGAAGGTTTACTTGCCAAATATAAAAATGCATTGTTAATTGAGAATGCGCCAATTCATCAGGGTGAACTAATAACGAGGGCTTATGAATTAAGTAAGCTAATCTCAAAGAGTAACTATATAAGGGTGGTTTACGTTGGTGGAATCAGTGAGCAACGGGGTTTGAGACAGATAGTACAAGCTTTAGAAGAAATAAATAAGACTTATAGTTGCAGATTATGGCTAATTGGTCCAGATTCAAAAGAAATAAATGAGCTTCAGAAATTGAATGGTTGGAAATATGTAGACTATTTAGGAAAGCTTCCTCAAGAGAAAGCTTTTTCATATGTAATAAAATCAGATATAGGTTTATGTACAATATTAGATGTTGTTGATCATGCTGAGACAAGCCCCAATAAGATTTTCGAGTATATGACTTTAGGTATCCCATTTATTGCAAGTGACTTCCCGAAATGGGAAAAGAAAATAGGGTGTAGTAATGCGGGATATTTTGTAGATCCACAAAATATAAACAAGATTGCAGATCTGATATTGAAGATTGGTTCGGATGAAGATTTGAAAAGTTATTTATCTAATAATGGAAAGAAATATATTTATGAAAAATTTAATTGGGAAAGAGAATCAGAAAAACTTATAGAGTATTATAAAAAAATAAATTAGTAGGAGCATAAAAATTATGAGGGTTTTATTACTTCATCAGTATTTTTTAGGAAAAGATGACCCAGGTGGTTCTAGATTTAATCAATTTGTTAAGTATTGGGAAGAGCAAGGACATGAGATTACAATTGTGGCTGGGACTGTACATTACACTACGGGTAAAAAAGAAGAGAAGTATAAAGGAAAATGGATTGTAGCAGAGGAGTATTCCCCGAATGTAAAAGTACTAAGAACATATGTATCTGAAGCTTATAATAAGTCATTTTTTGGAAGGCTATGGGGGTACTTTTCGTTTACAGTTTCTTCATTAACAGCTATTCTTTTCAGGGTGAAAAGTCATGATATTGTAATTGTAACTTCTCCGCCGTTATTTGTTGGGGTTACTGGTATTTTTACAAAATGGTTTAAAAGAATACCGATGATATTTGAAGTTCGAGATTTATGGCCAGAATCGGCTATTGATACTGGGGTTTTAAAGAGTAAGCCATTAATAAAAATGGCTTTTTTTGTTGAAAAAATGTCTTATAAGTTTGCGAATAAAATCAATGTTTTAACTCCTGCGTTTCGTAATGTATTAATTGAGAAGAAACATATTTCTCCAGATAAAATAACTTTTATCCCAAATGGGGCAGATTTAGATATTTTCGAACCAGGTGAAAAAGATAACTGGGTTCGTGAAAAATACAGTTTGCAAAATAAGTTTGTCGTTACTTATATGGGGGCACATGGGCTAGCGAATAATTTAGATAGTCTTTTAAATCTTGCGAAGGCATGCGAAGAATATGAAGATATAGCTTTTCTATTAGTTGGAGATGGGATGGAAAAAGCACGACTGAAAAAAAGAGTTAAGAGTGAAAGGATACAAAATGTTATATTTATTGACTCGCAACCAAAGGCAGTTATTCCTGATTTTTGTAATGCTTCAGATATTTGTACTGCAGTTTTGAAAAAGGTAGATACATTTAAAACAGTATATCCTAATAAAGTGTTTGATTATATGTCATGTGCAAAACCGATTTTACTTGGAATTGATGGAGCTGCTAGAGAATTAGTAGAGGAAAGTGGATGTGGAGTTTATGTTGATCCTGAAGATATTATCCAGTTTAAAGAGAAAATATTAGAATTCTATCATAATAGAGAACGATTAGATGAAATGGGTCTTAAAGGTTATAAATACGTGCAAAGGAAATTTAGTCGAAAAGCTTTAGCACATAAATACATTCAAGAAATTGAAAGTATAATCAAATAGGAGGAAATAGCAATGAGTAAAAATTTATGCGTAGTAGGACTAGGCTATATTGGATTACCCACATCAGCAATGTTTGCAAAAGCTGGTTATACTGTAACAGGTGTAGATGTAAATCCAATTGCGATAGAAATGATTAATCAAGGGGAAATCCACATTGAGGAAGTTGGTTTGGGAGAATTAGTTAAAGAAATGGTTGGGAAGGGAAGATTAAAAGCTAGTCTTCAACCAACTCATGCAGATGCATATATCATTGCGGTACCAACACCGCATAATGCAGATCATACTGCAAACTTAGATTATGTAATTGGGGCGACAAAATCTATTGTACCCTTTGTAAAACCAGGAAATGTAGTTATTGTTGAATCTACAATTCCTCCGAGAACAATTAATGATGTAGTGGCGCCAATTTTCAAAGAACATGGATGGATTGTAGGAGAAGATATTTATCTAGCCCATTGTCCAGAACGAGTGTTACCAGGACGTATATTAATTGAGTTAGTTGAAAATACACGAATTGTTGGGGGAATCAATGATATTTCTACTAGCAAGGCTGCAGAGCTATATCGTAGCTTCGTTACAGGACAGATATTAGAGACTACTGCTGTTACAGCTGAAATGTCTAAGTTAATGGAGAATACATATCGTGATGTTAATATTGCACTTGCAAATGAATTGGTCAAAATTTCTCAAGAGTTAAATGTTGATGCATTAGATGTAATTCGTTTAGCTAATCATCATCCGCGTGTGAATCTACACCTACCAGGACCAGGTGTTGGAGGCCATTGTTTAGCAGTCGATCCTTATTTCATCATCGAAAAGGCACCAGAACAATCCGTACTAATCTCAAATTCTAGAGAAATAAACAATTCTATGCCGATATTTATTACAGATCAAATAGAAAAAATAGTTCCAAGTAATGGGAAGGTTGCTGTTCTAGGCATTACTTATAAAGGAAATATTGATGATGTTCGAGAAAGTCCTGCGATGACAATTGTAGATTTATTAACAGCTAAAGGATATGAAGTAGCGGTACATGATCCACATGTCCATCAACAACAAGTAGTATTTAATCTATATGACTTTGAAGAAGCGATTATAGATGCAGATTGTGTACTTGTTTTAACAGATCATAATGAATTTAAGCATCTAAATGAGACCAGTATTTTAGAACATGCAAAAAAAACTGTTATCCTGGATACACGTAATTGTGTGAAATGTAAAAACTCAGAAATAATTTATATTAATTTTAATAATTTATATGAAATTAAAGGTTTAGAAAGTGTCAAGAAGCAATTAGTAAATAATTAAAGGCGTGTGATGGATATTATGAAAAGGGCTTTTGATGCTCTTACAGCAGTTTTAACTCTGATGTTGTTGTCTTTTATAATTTTAATTGTCGCCCTTCTTGTAAGGTTCAAACTAGGTAGTCCTATTATTTTCAAACAACAACGTCCAGGCTTACATGGAAAACCCTTCTATGTATACAAGTTTCATCCAATGACAGATGCAAAAGATGAAGAGGGTAATTTCTTACCAGATAATGTTCGTTTAACATCATTTGGTAAATTACTTAGAAAGTTAAGTCTAGATGAATTACTACAACTTATTAATGTAATAAAAGGATATACTAGTTTAGTAGGACCTCGTCCATTATTAATGGAATATCTCCCACTGTATACCTCCCAACAAGCTAGACGTCATGAAGTGCACCCTGGTATTACTGGATGGGCGCAAGTAAATGGACGAAATGCAATTTCTTGGGAAGATAAATTTAAATTAGATGTTTGGTATGTGGATAATCAGTCCCTTTGGTTAGATATAAAGATTTTATTTTTAACAGTTGAAAAGGTTTTTAAATCAGAAGGGGTTGGTCAACAAGGTCATGTGACGATGCAGAAATTTACAGGATTAAACTCAAATAAAGAAGTGGTGAAATGAAAAAGATAGCTTTAATTGGTCAAGGTGGGCATGCGAAAGTTATTATAGATATGATTCATGCAAATACAGGTTATGAGATTGTTGCTATATTTGATGATAAATATGAATGTTTAAGTGAGGACCAGGGCATATGTTATGGACCAATCTCTTCTATTAAAGAAATAATAGAAGAGATTGGATTTAAAATTGTGCTTGCGATTGGACATAATGCTGTACGAAAAAGGATAGTTGAGCAGTTAGAATTGAAGGATGGAAGTTATGAGACAATTATTCATCCAACTGCTGTAGTGAGTGAGTCTGCTTCCATTGGGTTTGGAACTGTTATTATGCCTAAAGCAGTTATTAATGCGGATACTATAATTGGAAGGCATGTTATTGTTAATACTGCAGCAGTGATAGAACATGATAATCAGATTGGTGATTTTGCACATATTTCTCCAAATGCGACGTTAACGGGAACAGTCTTTGTTAATGAAGGTACACAAATAGGTGCAGGGGCAATTGTTATCCCGAATCGAAAAATTGGCCAATGGAGTATAATTGGTGCAGGAGCAACAGTCATTCATGATATACCATCTTCTTGTACAGCAGTAGGTTCGCCCGCAAGAGTTATAAAATAAGTTACGTTACCATAAGGAGTGTAATGGAAGCATGGAAAACAAAAGAATCTTTTTATCACCACCACACATGAGCGGAAATGAACAAAAATATGTAAATCAAGCATTCGAGCAAAACTGGATTGCGCCACTAGGACCTAACGTAGATGCATTTGAACATCAAATTGCAGAGTATATTGGAGTGAAAAGTGCCGCTGCTGTTAGCGCAGGTACTGCAGCAATCCATTTAGCACTTCAACTGTTAGGTGTTAATAGAGATGATACTGTATTTTGTTCTTCATTAACGTTTGCAGCAAGTGCAAATCCAATTGCGTATCAAGGGGCCGAACCAATTTTCATAGATTCAGAGCCTGATACATGGAACATGTCTCCAGTTGCACTTGAGAAAGCTTTTGAAGATGCAAAAGCTTCAGGAAAACTTCCGAAAGCAGTAATTGTTGTTCATTTATTTGGACAAAGTGCAAAGATGGATGAAATTATGGATATTTGTGATAAGTATGGTGTACTAGTTGTGGAAGACTCTGCGGAATCACTTGGAACAACTTATAAAGGGAAGCAAACTGGTTCATTTGGTAAGTTTGGTATTTTCTCTTTCAATGGTAACAAGATTATCACGACTTCTGGTGGTGGCATGCTTGTTTCTAATGATGAAGTGGCGATTCAAAAAGCACGCTTCCTTTCGACACAAGCACGTGATCCAGCAGTTCATTATGAACATAGTCATATTGGTTATAATTATCGTATGAGTAATATTGTGGCTGGTGTAGGACGAGCGCAGTTGGAAGTATTAAATAATCGTGTGCAAGCACGTCGTGATATTTTTACTCGCTATAAAACAGCTTTAGGTGAATTACCTGGAATTACATTTATGCCAGAATTCGAAGATGCAGTTCCAAATCGTTGGTTATCTACATTATTAATTGATGAAAAGGTAACAGGTGTTACGTATTTAGATGTGATTGAAGCTTTAGCGGCACAAAATATTGAAGCGCGTCCAGTTTGGAAGCCGCTTCATAGACAGCCTGTCTTCGCAGGTTCTAAATATTATACTCATGGTGATACAGATAGTATTTCTGATAAGCTGTTTAGTCAAGGTTTATGTTTACCTTCTGGTTCAAGTATGACAGTGGAAGATCAAGAAAGAGTTATCGCTACTGTTAAAGAGGTATTAGCAAAGCAAGTTGTAACGAAATAAATTATAAAAAGTGCATTCTTTTTTTGAATGCACTTTTTTATTTTAAGTAGGTAAGTGATACTGGTAATCGGCGGTGCGAGTTATATCGGGAGTCATGTTGTGAAAGAACTGCTATCACAAAAACATCGAGTTGTTATAAGGGATTTTACCACCGTTACTAACAATGATCACGTATCAAATTAAACATTTTGTTTTTTCATCATCTATATCAGAAAATGTTTAGTCTTTAGACCTTGTGTAAGAGGTTCATCTTGAGAAATTGTAATTAGGTTGTCTTACATAGGATTGCTTATGATATATTTAAATTAATAAATTGTTATAAAAAGGAGAAATAGCCATGAATTTCAAAGGTGTCATGAAAACAGGCTCATTAGCCGCTGCACTTGCTCACGGTTGAACAGCATTCGCTACACCGGCTGCACATGCAGCAAGGGTTAATGAGCTTAAAAACTGAGCAAAAAGTAGAAATGCTTCGCTTATTCTTGGATAGTGCGAAACTTGCATATCTACAAGTAACACTTGTAGATGAAAAAGGAAATTCGTTGGATCTTTTAAACTATACAATTAGTAAGGGTAATAACTTATTAATTCAATTAAAAGATTTAGATGGAAAGTTACTTGCGACAATTGACCCAACGAGAGGAATGGTACAAGCAGCTAACTTTAAAAGCTTGGTAAATTCATTGAAAGTTGCGATGGAAGCAAAGCGTGAGCTAAATGCAACTGGTCATTTTGTTCCAATGCCAAATACAGCATCTAATGAACAAACTTACATGCTAATTGGGGGATTAATTGTACTTCTAGGTGCAGCTGCATTAGTTCCAGCAGTACGATTAGCTCGTAAAGTAGAACAAGCGTAATACGCCCTATGGAAAAAAGAAAGAAAGTACATAAGCGTAAGTCAAAATGGAGATGGGTAATCATCGGGATTCCTGTTTCCGTTATTTTGTTAGGTCTTGGGATTATTGCTTTTTTCGGCTGGGAGCTTACAAAGCAAACAACATTGTTAGCTCATATAGTTGTTACACCGTATAAGCCTGCAGAGGCTGAAAAAGAGTTTAAACAAATTTGGTCTAAAATTCCTGATCCAGGAGAGAAGCTTGGTGAATTGAAGTTTCCTTCTCTTGCTTATGAGGTTCCTGTTGTAGAAGGGACGCACCCGAGAGAGCTGAAATCAGGAGTCGGACATTTTGCTGGGAGTACGTTGCCAGGACAAGGCGGGAATGTTGTGTTAAGCGGACACCGGAATACGAGTTTTCGTAAGCTGGAAGATGTGAAGAAAGGTGATCAAATCAAATTTGCAACGCCGTATGGTGAGTGTGTTTATGAAATAACAGATTTCAAAATTACGGGAGCGAATGATGAGACGATTATCGTTCCAACTGATTATGAGACATTAACGTTAACGACATGTTATCCGTTTGAGCATATTGGTGATGCTCTGGATCGCTTTATTGTGTATACGAAGCTTGTGTCTAAGCCGGATTTAGAGAAATAGTCATGCCCAATTCCCTTTTATGCAATTGGGCTTTCTTGATGCAAAATGAAAAATAGGAAGTACATAGATATAATGTGTTGGAACTCATTCTGTTTGGAATTCACAAAGAGAAGTAATGAAAAGCTAATAAATAAGAAATAAATAACCCTGGGAGGTCTTCATTATGGCGATACTTGTAACAGGTGGAGCAGGATATATCGGCAGTCATACATGCGTGGAATTATTAAATAATGGTTATGATATTATAGTAGTTGATAACCTTTCTAATAGCTCAGTAGAATCGTTGAATCGAGTGAAAGAAATAACAGGAAAACAGTTTAAATTTTATGAAGAAAATCTTCTAAATCGTGATGCAATCGATGTGATTTTTAAAGAAAATATAATTGAAGCAGTCATTCATTTTGCTGGCTTAAAAGCAGTTGGAGAATCAGTAGCAATTCCGCTTACTTATTATCATAACAACATTACAAGTACATTAATATTATGCGATGTTATGCAGAAGCATAATGTAAAGAAAATGATTTTTAGTTCATCAGCAACGGTATATGGTCTTCCTGAAACATCACCAATTACAGAAGAATTTCCTTTAAATGCAACAAACCCATACGGTCAAACAAAGTTGATGATTGAACAAATGATGCGTGATGTAGTTGTAGCTGATTCTGAGTGGAGTGTTGTATTACTTCGTTATTTCAATCCATTTGGTGCACATGAAAGTGGGCGTATGGGGGAAGATCCAAATGGAATTCCGAACAACTTAATGCCATATGTAACGCAAGTAGCAGTTGGTAAGTTAAAAGAACTAAGTGTATTTGGAAACGATTATCCGACAAAAGATGGTACAGGTGTCCGTGATTATATTCACGTTGTTGATCTTGCGAATGGACATGTGAAGGCTCTTGAAAAAGTATTACATACAACAGGTGTAGATACATATAACCTTGGTACAGGTACTGGATATAGCGTGCTAGAGATGGTACAAGCATTCGAGAAAGTTTCAGGAAAGTCCGTTCCATATAAAATTACAGAGCGTCGTCCTGGAGATGTTGCTGTATGTTTTGCAGATGCATCTAAAGCGAAACGTGAATTAGGATGGGAAGCAAAGCGCGGGCTTGAAGAAATGTGCGCGGACTCATGGAAATGGCAGTCGAATAATAAGGATGGCTACCAAGAAGCAGAATGTATGAAGTGAATATGATCTTGTAAATGCTTTCTTTATGATTTGCTAGACATATCATCAATTTTTTTGAAGAAATAATGTAAACGTGAAAAAGCCTCGTCTTATCCTATGCTAGATAAGACGAGGCTTTTTGTGTATGGTAAGGTATCTAATGAGAAAACATATATGTATGAAATTATAGAATAATTTGGATATAGAAACTAATCCCATGTATAATGGGTGTGGTACTTTATTCCTTAAAAACCTATAAAGCTGATTCAAGAAAGAAGGTTACATAATGAAAAAAATTCTATTTTGGATACTGGGTATTATCGGCGTTCTTGTCATTGCAGGAGGCGGTTATGCGTATTATCTGTACTCATCCGTTTCGGGGACAATAGATAAAGTGTATACGCCGCTTGAACGAGATCATTCTGAGAAACGTTCTACTGATGTGAAGTTAGGAAATAAACAACCTGTTTCTATTTTATTATTAGGTGCAGATGAGCGTGGGGCAGATAAAGGGCGTTCGGATTCGATTATGTTATTAACATTAAATCCGAAGCAAAGTTCGATGGAAATTGTAAGTATTCCTCGTGATACATATACGGAGATTGTTGGGAAAGGGAAGAAAGATAAAATCAACCATGCGTATGCATTTGGTGGAATTGATATGTCTGTGAAGACGGTTGAAAATTTTTTAGATATTCCAATTGATTATTATATT
Organism: Bacillus pseudomycoides DSM 12442; assembly: GCF_000161455.1. Taxonomy (GTDB): domain Bacteria; phylum Bacillota; class Bacilli; order Bacillales; family Bacillaceae_G; genus Bacillus_A; species Bacillus_A pseudomycoides. The sequence goes on along the minus strand of NZ_CM000745.1, from coordinate 4,449,485 downwards.
GAAGTAAATATGGAAGGTTTCCGTGATATTGTTGACGCTGTTGGCGGGATCGATGTGAATAATGACTTGGCATTTACGCTTGAAGGTATGTCATTTGAGAAAGGGAACATTCATCTAAATGGCGAGCAGGCACTGAAGTATACGCGTATGCGTAAGGAAGATCCACGCGGTGACTTTGGTCGTCAAATGCGTCAGCGTCAAGTGCTAGAAGCGGTTATTAGTAAAGGCGCGAACATATCATCTATTACAAAACTTGGCACGATGTTAGGTGCTGTTGAGAAAAACGTAAAAACAAATTTAAATCAAGATCAAATGTGGGATCTTCAAAGTAATTATAAAGCTGCGATGAATAAAAAAGAGGAAATTCAAATTCCTGGTGACGGTCATAAGCAGGATGGTGTTTGGTACTATTTCGTTCCTGATAAAGATCGTAAAGATTTGTCTAATAAATTAAAAGCTCATTTAGAGTTAACAAAATAGTAGTTGAGTATAAGGAATAAGCTTAATGATCCTGTAATGGGACATTAGACTTTTTTTGATGTCTCATATATAAGCTGCTAAGAACAGCAAAAGGTGACCTGCTACTTGTTTTCTCTCTCTGTTTTTCCTTGGCATGGGGCAGGAAAAGGGTCTGACCGCTTCTATGCATGGCTGGATGCTCTCTCCCACCTGAAAAGAAGGATTTTATGTCGGTTTTTCAATTTGTATTTATATAGTAAATAATAGGCGCTACCTATCCTTTATGTATAAAGGATAGGTAGCGCCTTATTTTTGTCCAAATCTTATATGTGTAGCCTATCCAACTTTTAAATTTTGCATATGAGCTTTTTGTTTACTTTCTTCTGGTATTTGCATGTAGTCTCCATACATTCCTGATAAGTAGCGATCTGCATCATTTGGAACAGGGAACATGTGTCCATCGAAAATTCCTTCTTTTAACGGGAAGATTTCACTAAGCTCGAAGTTATGCCATCTGTAATAGCCGGTTTCCATTCCGTATGTTACAGTGTTTGTTTTTTTAAGGCCTTTTACATATAGTTTAAAGAATTTCGATTTGTTTAGAATTCTTCTTGCTACATCTGCAGGACCGTTTATTTTTGAAGGATAATTGATTGCGGCAAGTTTTCGGACAATTTTTTCTAACGGCGTTGCCGATTCTGAAACGTAGTCAAATGGGAAAATATCAATGGATATTCCTTTTCGGTGTGTACCATCGCTTTCTTGCCATTCAAAATCATCTAGATAGAGAATTTTCGTCCAGTTATGTTTGCCGTGTGTGTTTACTTTTTCTGTTTCTAGTTTATATGGCTCTGGTAAATGGTTTGGAATAATGCGCAAAAATTTATCGTAATCTTCTCTTAGCATAGCAAGATCTGCATCATCATCCCAAGGGATAAATCCTTTATGTCTAACAGACCCTAGTAAAGTACCGTCTGTGATCCAAAATTTAATATTATGTTCTTTACAGATTTTATGAACCGTTATGAGCATATCCAGCATCACTTTTTGAGCTTGCTCTAAAGGTGTTAACTGTGTTGAATCCAAAATAAATTCCTCCATTGTTCTAATCGATACGACAAATTTTTTATGGTTCAGATTGCATGGAAAGAGATTACAATCATAAGTTTAAGTATACATCAGTGATAAATTGACACGCAACTACAGTCTTTTTATATGTTGTTCCTTATACTTTTATTGATTCTGTTTTTTCGTTAATATTATTCATAAAGGATGTTCTTTACAAAGCATACATTAAATTTACAAAATATTTACGTTTATGTCCATAGATGATATGATAATGACATGTTCAAAAAATGAACGGATGAAATCGGGTGATGGAGGGGAGCTCTATGCAACAAGTATTAAATATATTAGAGGTTATCAATCAAAATCCACAGATGAACCAAAAAAAGATTGCAGAGCAGTGCAATATATCTGTTGGTAAAGTGAATTATATTATGAATGATTTAACGAAGAATCAATACATCTATAGCAAAAAGTCAGGGAAGTACATGAATTATTATTTGTACCAGAAAGGCTTTGAATACATGCGACAGGAGCTAGCGGCTTACCAAGGGAAGAAGCTTAGAGTCCATCGCAAAGAGGGCAAGAAGGTTACGCAAGCTGTTGTTCTTGCGGCTGGTAAGCGTCATGAGTTTGGAAAACCATCTGGTTTGTTAACGGTTGGGGAAAAGCTTTTGTTAGATCGTAGTTTAGAAATCCTTAAAAATAATGGCATTGAAAAAATTGTGGTGGTTGTTGGCTATAAGAAGGAGCAGTTTGAAGGCTGGACAGGTCGTCATAATGTGCACTTTGTGGAAAATCCGAAATATAAGTGGACAGGATCAATGGCATCGCTAGCAGAGGTTCAGGAACTGATTACAGATGATTTCTTATTAATTGAAGATGATATTTTAATCGAAGAGAAGGCACTTGTGCAAGTGTTACATCATCCAGAACCGGACTGTGTACTCATTACAAATGAGAGCGGATCTGGTGATGAAGCGTTTGTTGAGATTCAAGATGGCTATCTGTATAAAATTTCAAAGGACATTCATCAGTTAAATCGTATTGATGGTGAGATGGTTGGGATTTCTAAAATCTCGTATGAAGTGTTCATGAACATGTTAGCAACATTCCGTCATAATCAAAATCCATATGTGAACTATGAATATTTACTTCTTGATGCTGCAAGGTTGTACGATGTCGGCTATGCAAAGTTACCAGATGTTGTATGGGCAGAGATTGATACACCGAAGCAATATGAAGTTGTGAAAAATAAAATCTATCCTCGCTTAGTGAAAAAAGAAGCAGAGTTTAAAGAACGACAAATTAAAAAATATGTTTCGGAAGCACTTTCTATTTCAAAAGATGAAATTACAGATATTCAGCCATTTGGTGGTATGACGAATACGAATTTCAAAGTAAGTGTTGGAAAATCCGAATATGTGCTACGTATTCCAGGAAGCGGTACAGAAGATATGATTAGTCGCCGTGATGAAATGGTAACTTCTAATTTAGCGAGCCAATTAGGAATTGATGCAGAACTTCTATACTTTAATGAAGAAACTGGTGTGAAATTAGCAGAGTTAATTCCAAACGCAGAAACATTAAATCCGAAAACGGCAAAACGCAGTGATAATATGAAGTTAACGGCGAATATATTAAAACAATTACACAGTTCAAATGCCGAAATGAATAATACTTTCAATGTGTTTGAAAAAATAGAGCATTATGAAGGGCTTTTAAATAAAGTAAACGGCTCTAACTTTGATGATTATGCAGAAGTGAAAAACAAAGTAATGCGGTTAAAGGATATGTATGAGGCGATGGATGTTACGTTAACAGCTTGTCATAATGATACGGTTCCTGAAAACTTTGTTAAGAGTGGAGAAGACAAAATATACTTAATCGATTGGGAATATGGCGGTATGAACGATCCGATGTGGGATATTGCAGCACATAGTTTAGAGTGCGACTTTTCTTCAGAAGAGGAGGAGTTATTCTTATCCTACTATTTTAACGAGGAAGTAGAAGAGTCTTACCAGAGAAGAATATTGATGAATAAGATTTTCCAAGATTTCTTATGGAGTATTTGGACGAAGATTAAAGAAGCAACAGGCAGTGATTTTGGGACATATGGAATGGATCGCTATAATCGTGCGAAGAAAAACTTACAGCTCTTCTTAGAGTTGTAGTGGGGGATATAACGATGAGAAAAGTGCAAAGTAAAGGCATATTTTATGGAATATTTTCTGGTTTTGCTTGGGCTGTAGATACGGTATTGATTGGGATTATTTTATCTTCACAACTGATGTTAGCAACAGAACAAGTTGTGTTTCTTGCTCCTCTAGTTAGTACGTTTTTACACGACTTTATGTCCACATTATGGATGATGATCTATATGGCGATAAAGGGTCAACTCAAAACGGCCCTTTCTAAGCTGAAAACGAGAAGTGGACGGTTCGTTATGTTAGGAGCACTTATGGGTGGACCAATTGGGATGACGTTTTATGTATTAGCTGTAAAGTATATCGGGGCTTCTTATACAGCAGCGATTTCAGCTGTATATCCAGCAGTGGGTGCATTTTTTGCATTTGTGTTTTTGAAAGACCGTCTTCGTTCATGGAATTGGCTTGGACTTATCATTAGTATTGCATTTATTATCGTACTTGGATTTACAGGCGATGGATTTGCAACGGAAAACTATATGTTAGGATTTATTTTTGTCCTTATTTGTATCGTTGGCTGGGGCTTAGAATGTGTTATCTGTGCATACGGTATGAAAGATGAAGAAGTATCTCCAGAAGAGGCACTTCAAATTCGTCAGCTTGTTTCAGCAGTCACATATGGACTTGTTATTTTACCTTCAGTTGGAGGGCATTTCTTAACAAAAGAAGTTGTGATGAGCAGCGAGTTTATTTTAATCATTGTGGTTGCATTAGTTGGAACAGCTTCCTATGTGTTTTACTATAAGGCAATTCATGAAATTGGACCGACAAAAGCGATGGCGCTTAACATTACGTATTCTGCATGGGCGGTTGTCATTTCTATGTTAGCATTAGGATCACCGTTTTCATGGAAGTTAATTATTTGTTGTATTGCGATCCTTATAGGAGCTATATTAACAGTTGCAGATATAACTGAATTTACAAAAGCGAAAAAATATAGAGGTGAAGTAACATGAGAGCGATTTTATTAGCGGCGGGTATGGGAACTCGTTTACGTCCATTAACGTTAACGACTCCAAAATCATTAGTAGAAGTAAATGGCAAGCCGATGCTAGAGCGGCAAATTGAATATTTACAGGAAATTGGTGTAGAAGAAATTATTGTCGTAACAGGCTATTTAGCAGAGAAATTTGATTATCTTGTTGAGAAGTATAATGTGAAGCTTGTGCACAATGACAAATATAATGTGTACAACAACATTTATACGATGTATTTAGTTCGTGAATATTTACAAGATGCATATGTAATGGATGCGGATGTTTATTTACACCGTAATATTTTTATAGAGAACCCAGAGTCATCCCTATACTTTAGTGCGAAGAAGGAAGATTTCCGTAATGAATGGATCATTAAGCATGACGAAAATCGTAAAGTATATGATATTGAAATTGGTGATGGTAACGATGACTACATCTTATGTGGTATTTCATACTGGTCAAAAGAAGATGGCATCCATATTGTGAAGAAACTAGAAGAAGTAGTAAATCAAGAAGATTTCAGTGAACTGTACTGGGATAATATTGTAAAAGATAACATTCAAAATTTAAATGTTCATTTGTACAAAATTGGTAGCAATGATAGTTTTGAGATTGATTCTGCCCTGGACTTGAAGAAAGTAGAAGAAAAACTAGCTGTTTTAGCGAAATAATCATTGTTGATGGTTTTATGAAATAATTGGAATTTAACTTGCCCTATAAAATAAAAGAAGATAAGCTATATTTTATAGGTTAAAAAGTACTATAAAGTGAACCTTCCATCAGTGGGGCGCTTTATCCCCAAAATGATGGAAGGTTCTTATCGATCAGGCAGTGCTCCTCTACCTATCTTCTTTGATGTAGAGGTTTTTCTGTCCGCAGATAGCAGGGTAAAATAATTCATTAAAAGTTGGGTGTGGAGAACATGGGTTCTATTTTAGTGTGCGGCGGAGCTGGTTATATTGGCTCTCATGCTGTAAAAAAGTTAGTTGATGAAGGACAATCTGTAATTGTAGTTGATAATTTACAAACAGGTCATGAAGATGCTATTGCAGAAGGCGTGAAATTTTATAAAGGTGATCTTCGCGATAAAAGTTTCTTAAGAGACGTTTTTAAGCAAGAAACAATTGACGCAGTCATGCATTTTGCAGCGGATTCTTTAGTTGGTGTAAGTATGGAAAAACCGCTTCAATACTATAATAACAACGTATACGGTGCGCTATGCTTACTAGAGGTGATGGATGAGTTTAAAATTGATAAATTTATTTTCTCATCAACTGCCGCGACATATGGAGATGTAGATGTTGAGTTAATTTCAGAAGAAACACCAACAAATCCTACGAACACATATGGAGAAACAAAATTAGCGATTGAAAAAATGTTGCATTGGTATAGCCAAGCTTCTAATTTAAAATATAAGATCTTCAGATACTTTAATGTAGCTGGTGCAACGCCAAGCGGTATTATTGGTGAAGATCATCGTCCCGAGACGCATTTAATTCCCCTTGTACTGCAAGTGGCTTTAGGACAACGTGAGAAAATCATGATGTTTGGTGATGATTACAATACACCAGACGGTACATGTATTCGTGACTATATCCATGTTGATGATTTAGTAGCGGCTCATTTCCTTGGACTGAAAGATTTACAAAATGGCGGAGACAGTGACTTTTATAACTTAGGAAACGGTAACGGATTTAGTGTAAAAGAAATTGTTGAAGCAGTTCGCGAAGTAACAAATCATGAAATCCCAGCAGAAGTTGCGCCAAGAAGAGCTGGAGACCCAGCGCGCCTTGTTGCATCGTCTCAAAAAGCAAAAGAAAAATTAGGCTGGAGCCCGCAATATACAGATGTGAAAACAATCATTGAACATGCGTGGGATTGGCATCAAAGTAAGCCGCATGGATATACGAAGTAAGAGTGATTTATAAAAGAGAGTGTATTGTCGTTCAACATATGTTCGATAGTGCACTCTTTTTTTGTATGGGATATTTGCTATACTAAAATGTACTGCGAAAGGAGGGGAACCATGAAAATACTTGTAGTCGATGATGAGTCGAGCATTCGGAATTTAATTCGGATGCAGCTAGAGATGGAAGGATATGAAGTGCTTACGGCCGCTGATGGAAAAGAGGCGCTGCAAAGGTGGGATGAAGAGCCGAATGTATTGATTTTAGATGTGATGCTTCCGGATACGGATGGTTATGAGCTGCTTCGGTTGTTCAGGGAGAAGGACCGAGATATTCCAGTACTCATGTTAACAGCGAAGAGTCAGATGAATGATAAGTTGCTTGGTCTTCAGCTTGGGGCTGATGATTATGTGACGAAGCCATTCAATTATGCAGAGTTGATTCTTCGGGTGAAGAATATGGCACGGCGTGTAATGAAGCACGGGGTACCTAAGGATGATAAGGTCATTCGGGCCGGTGAGTTAGTCATTTATCCGAAGGAACGAAAAGTGCATGTGAATGGAGAAGAAATTGATTTAACGTACCGTGAATTTAATTTATGCCAGTTGTTTGCTTCTAATAAGCAGCGTGTGTTTATGCGCGATGAGCTATTAGAGAAAGTATGGGGCTTTGAGTATAGCGGAAATACGAGAGCAGTTGATATTATGGTGCAGCGCCTTCGGAAGAAGCTTGGAGCAAGCGGAGAACATATTAAGACGATTTATGGCGTTGGTTATAAGTTGGATTGTTAAAAGGTGATAAGATGTCGTTAAAAAGAAATATGGTACTTGGTATAGTAGGATTATTGATTCCGATTTTGTTTCTTCTTTATACGGTGATTTACATTGCACTGGAAAAGAATATGTATCATAATGCAGCAGGTTCTTTAGAGAAGTTAAGTGTAGAAGCACAAATTTACACGATGAATTATTTAGAGAAGGAAGCAGAAGTGGAGACACTAGGGCCGAATTCACTCTTGATTGCTTCTTATTTAGCGAAGCGGATGGATGTTCGTGTGCAGATGATTGGAAAGAATGGAGAGGTCGTTGCCGATACAGAGAAAGGGGCCTTGCTTCATAAGAATATTGATATTGATCAGTCCTTACGAGGAAAGAAGGCATATGTGTTTGAAAATGATGATCCAGCACCACTTCTTTTATTTTCGAGTCCGGTTTATCATGGAAGCGATGTCATAGGGGCAATTCGCTTTATTAATGAATTACAAGATGAGAAAGAAGTTTTAACGAATGTGAGCTGGACATTTCTTGTTACATCGATTTGTTTAGTAGCAGGCGGCATTTTCTTTGCGATTCGTTTAGCGAAGTCTCTTCATAAGCCAATTGATCAGTTAAGACAAATGGCAAAGCGGCTCGCAAATGGGGATTATAAAAGTAAGATTGAGCTAAATGAGTATGTGGAAATTGCCCAGTTATCAGCATCTTTCAATGCAATGGCTGATGCGATTGAGCTGCATATGAGGCAGTTAAAGGAGGAGAAAGAGAAGCAAAAAGATTTCTTGGACCGAATTACACATGAACTAAAAACACCGCTCACTGCAATTATTGGATATGTAGATTTAATTCCGAAACTGCAATCTGCGCGAGATATAGAGGAAAGTCTTCATTATGTTTCGATTGAAAGTCAGCGTCTATTATCACTCGTTGAGGAGTTATTACAATCTTCGAAGTATGGAACGAGTACGTTTGAAGTTTCTCCGACGATTGTGGATATAAAGCAAATTGCAGAAGAGGCAATTTCGATCGTGAAGCCTCGTCTTCAGCAATACGAGATAGAAGTTATAAATGAATTAACAGAGGCACATGTTGTTGCAGACTTTGATAAGACGAAGCAGATTTTCTTGAATGTGTTTGATAATGCGATTAAATATAGTGATGCCACGCAACTGAGGATGAATGTCGCTAAAAATGAAGAGGAAGCGAAAGTCTTCATTCATGATGATGGGATTGGTATGGATGAAGCGATACTTGCAGAGTGGAATCGTTCTCGGGAAGGAAAAGTACTCTCTTCTAGTTATGGAAATGGATACGGTTTGTTCATTTGTCAGGAGATTATGACGAAGCAAGGCGGAAGCATGCGAATTGAAAGTAGTGAGGAAATGGGAACGATGGTGATGATCACGTTCTTATTACCAAGACGCATGGAAGATATAAAAAATTTGAAAGCGATTAAATGATACATTTATGAAACAATTATGCGGTATTTTCGAAACAACGTTTTTTTATCTTGGAGGTAGGCAGAAATGAAAAGGCTATCATTTCAAATTCTCTTGTTTGTCTTTTGCACGATTGCTGCTTTTGTATTGTTTTTTGCCATAGAGAAGCAATTGTATAACCACGTTACAACCTTAGATGACAAGCAGGCTGTTTTAGAAAGAGCAAGTGAATCTCTTCCTACTAAAGTGAAAGTAAGACATGAGAAGTGGGGAGAAGTAGTTGTAACAGATGAAGTTCGTCTGCATGCAATTGTTTCATTCTTTGACCAGATTCGAATGAAGCAAACAGAAGCGAAGATCCACGAACAAGTATTTACTGGAGAAGTAACGTACTTGAATGGACATAGGCGTACTTTTGCAGTAGGTGACTTGTTCCAGTACGAGGCAAATGTATATGGGAAGAATGGTACAGATCCGATGATTTCCGCATTTCAAACATATTTGCTGGGCCTATATTATACGCCAGAGCGTATTAGCGATTTCTTTGCATCAGCAAAGGAAGTTGTTTTGCGAGAAGGTGATGTAGTGCGTACTACGAATCTTACGCCGATACTTGATTCGATTCGGCAAGCAAAGCAAATTACGGACTATGGAGAAATTCAGAAGTTGCTGCAATCGCAGAAGGATCCAATCGCTTATATTACTGCTTATCAAAATGGTAAACATGTAAAGAATGAACGTGAGGATATTTTAACGATTTCTATATATCCTTCTTACTTTGTCGTGCAATATCTTGGCGATAATAATGGGAATGTGATGTATATGAAAGGCTCCCTAGCAAATCTATTTGTAAAGGAGAATGTTTCATGAGAAAGATAGCCTTTTTCTTCTTTTTGCTAGTAATTGGAGGAGCGATGTCTAGTTGCTCTCGAGATACTACCTCTATCAAATATAGTAAAAATGGTCTTCCAATTTTGAAAGATCGCCATCTTGTCGCGTATGTCGCGGCCCGTGAAGAAGTTGGTGAAGCGCTTTTATCATCGTTTTGTAAACCGCGCGGATGTACGTATGAATTTATTCGTCTTTCTACAGAAGAGCTGCTTAGAAGAGTGGAAGAAGAAGCGGGAAACCCGAAGGCAGATATTATCATTGGCGGTACATTGGATGCGCATCAAATGATGAAGCAAAAAAATCTATCTATTCCTGTTACAAGCCAGCATGCAAGTAGCATTTCAAAAGCCGTTAAAGATAAGGATGGCTTTTGGTATGGTTATGAAGTAGAGAAGCTTGCCATCGCGATTAATAAAGAGCGATGGAATAAGGAAATAGCACCGCTAGGACTTTCATATCCAACGAAGTGGAAAGACTTATTACATCCAGCGTATGCCGGAAAGATTGTCATGCCTGATCCGAATGTTTCAGGAACAGCTTATACGTTGTTCCAATCACTTATTGATACATTTGGTGAAGAAGAGACGAAGGGGTATGTAAGGAGCCTTGCCAAGCAAGTTGCAGAGGTAACGGTGAATGGTTATATGCCTGCTGAGTATGTGGCAAGCGGTGAATATATGATTGGTATTAACTTCATGGGAGACCAACGGATGCTTCAAAAACAAGGCTTTCCGATTTTGAGTAAAGTGCCTGAGCAAACGGGGTTATCTGTCAATGCAATTTCGAAACTGAAACATGCACCGAGTGGTATTATAGCGGATTTATTTATTGATTATTGTTTATCAGAAGAAGCAGGGCATATTTTAGAAAAAGTTTCGTTTGGCGTACCAACAATGCTTGCGAAGAATCAGAAAGAAATAGAAGGTCAGCCTGTTAGAAGAACGAACAAAAATGTATCAGATAGTGGAGTAATCGAGATATGGAATAGACAACGTCTCTTTCAAAAGTGAAAAAAGGAGAAGAGATAATATGTTTAATTGGCTTAAGCCTGCACCAGTAATTGAGCGTTTGCCAGCGAATATGATTGACAAAGTATACAGACTACTACGTCTTCGTGTGCTGCTCGGAATTTCAGTTGGATATGCAGCGTATTATTTAGTTCGTAGTAACTTTACGTTATCTAGTACGTATTTAATAAAAGAATATGGTTTTAGTACAACGGAATATGGTTTATTAGGTTCCGTTACGGCGATTGTGTATGGACTAAGTAAGTTCTTTATGGGAAATTTATCAGATAAAGCGTATGCGCAGCGTTTTATTGCGGTTGGTTTATTCTTATCAGCAATTATAAATATTTGTTTTGGTTTTGCATCTTCATTTGGCATGATTTTAACGTTATTAGTTTTCAATAATATTTTCCAAGGAATGGGAGCGCCTCCTTGTAGTACCGTAATGACGAAGTGGTTCTCGAAGAAAGAGCGCGGTACAAAAACAGGACTTTGGAATATTTCACATAATATTGGTGCGATGCTTGTACCACCGCTTGTTGGAATTGGTGTTGGTATTTTCGGTGAAAGTCATTGGCAAGCCGGCGTGTTTATCTTCCCAGCGATAATTGCAATGGTCATTTCAGTTCTTATGTGGGTGAATGCGAAGGATACACCAGAATCTGCAGGTCTTCCACCAATTGATGAATATCGCAATGATTATGAAGATCTTGAGAAGGCAGACAATGCCAACAAAATGTCACCAAAAGAAATTTTGATGAAATATGTAGTGAAAAACAAATTTATTTGGTATTTATGTATTGCGAATGCATTTGTATATTTAATTCGTTTCGGTGTTATTAACTGGGTACCGATTTATTTAACAACGGTTAAAGGATTTACAAAAACAGAAGCGCATGCAGCATATTCAATTTTTGAAGCAATGGCAATTCCAAGTTCATTAATCGTAGGTTTGTTAAGTGATAAGTTATTCAAAGGGAAACGTATGCCACTATGTGTGTTTAGCATGGTTGGTGTTGTTATTGGAACGGTGGTATACTGGCAAGCATCGAATATACTTGTTGTGAGTGCTGCAGTTTCGATTATTGGTTGCTTAATTTATGTACCACAATTTTTAATTGGTTTAAGTGCAATGGAATTAGTACCAAAATTTGCAGTAGGTACAACAGTTGGTATGTGCGGCCTGTTCGGTTATTTAGGAGGAAGCTTAGTTGCAAACGCAGCGATTGGTGTTATCGTTGATCGCTCTGGGTGGGACGGCTGTTTCATTCTATTATTAGCAGGCGGTATTTTATCTACGGTATTCTTATTTATCGTTCAATTTGGTCATGAGAGAAAAGGTCCTAAGAGCAAAATAGCATAATCGTTTATTTAAGGGAGCTGTCCAAAAGTACTACTTTTGGGCAGCTCCTTTTATGTACATCTTATCAGTATAGATTTATATAAAATGAAAGAGATAAGGTGTAGTTTTTGAAACTTAGTAACAGTTTATCAAAAAGGCACTCGTTTTCGGATGCACTTTTTATTTGTGAGCAGTAAGACCTTTACCTTAAGATTTAGAGAAAAGCAAGGAGGATAGGTAGAGGCTTTCCATCATTGAGGGATGAAGAAAACCCTCAATGATGGAAGTTTCGTTTTATTTTCCCCATCTTGGTGAGGGGATTTTTCGATGACAAAAGAGGGGGATAGTTAGCTAAAATAAGAAAGATTTTAAACTATTCTCTGAAGGTTCCCTGCAAAATATAAATTAAGAATTTCACAACTCCATGCTGAATCTGAAACGCCTAGCGCTGGGGACTGAAAGTTAGTAATGATAACGCAATGCTTGTTATCGAGCCAATCTATGCTATCTACAAAATATGTTAAAGGTGCTGCTCCTGAAAAAGGTATGATAACATCAAAGCTTATCTGCTGAAACCCTGCTGCTGCTGCTTGCACATAGAATGCACGTATTTGATTATATGCAGGGCAACAAGTACGTGGTTTTGGTGGCATATTCTATCACCTCACTTTTAAATAGATTTAATATATTAGTATTCAGACAAGCGTGAATTAGCTTGGGCGAATGTATGAATATTTGATTGCAATGCAAAATATAATATATCTTTCTTTACAGCCTTGATTTATCCCGTATTAACGGGTAGTAAGTAATACTCCTACCTCAAAATTCGGTGAAAGAAAAGAAGTTAGGTGGGAGATAAACTGCCCGTAAAAGCCTGATTGGTCGGGCTAATAATCAGTGGGGGATGAAGAAAACCCTCACTGATTAAAGTTTCACTTTATCAAACTGTTATATATTTCAATGTATCTTTATAGTTGGTTTAACGGATATTATATGTGAATGTGACTACTGGAATAGTAATAGTATCAAAATTATTTTCTTGTAATCTTTTTTGATGCACTTATTACATAATGTTATTTCTAGTACATACAGTATTATGGTTATAAATTAATAGATTATATGTGATATCTATTAAGAATGAGTGAACGGATAGAGTGAAAGTACATTATATATAGAAAATTAACATTCATTTTACAATATCTTCAAAAACAAATGTTAAAATTCAGTAGGAGTTAGCAAGACAAATTATATGTATGAAGGAGATGCTGGGAAGTGGGAATTTTTGTATCAGAAGTAGAAACGTTTTTGTTCTGTTCCGCAACAGTCACACAGCGAGATTGTACATTTGATTTTGTCGTTCGTAGTACGCCGATAGGGATTGTAATTTGTTTAGTAGAGGATTATGAAGTAGAGTGGCTTCCGATGAGAATTGAAACCTATTTGAAAGTGAATGGAAGCATGTTTCCAGATGAAGATGCAAAAGAGGAATTTCGTAAACAGTTAAATAGTGAAAATGGCTGGATGTTAGACAAGCAAGGTGATAACCCAGAAGGCATTGTTCAAAGAGCAATGCGAGCTGATGAATATGAAGCGTTTCAAACGGTAGAAAAGAATATTCCGCGCGAGATGAGAAAAGACGTGACAACTCTTCCATTTGAGCATGATTTGGATCAAGCGAAATGGAGTACTTGGAGGAAACGTCCAAACCGCCTTATGTAAGGTGGTTTTTTTAAGTCTTTTCATGTGGCTTTTAAGTTTCTTAAAACTTGCTTAAAAGATAAAACGTCATATTTCTAAACATTGGTATTTTTGTTACAATATAAGTGATAGTGTAAAACTTTGTAAAGAAAGCGTAATAATTTAAGAGATGCGGGTATCGTTTTCTGAAAGTTTTACATAATTGAAGAACTACTATATAAAGATATAAAAGGAGCGAGAATATGTTACCAAATACGGTTCGTACTCCAAACAAAAAGAAGAAATGGATTATCATTGGGGTTATTGCATTAATTGTCGTCGTTGCAGCCGTCAATATTTTTATCATGCAAGGAAAGAAAAAAGGCGCGGCACAGGGAGACGCTGTTAGCTTTGAGAAAGTAACAGAACGTACATTGAATAATACGAAATTGATTTCCGGACAAGTAAAGCCTGGAAATATTGAGAGCTTCTACGCAGATCCGACAAAAGGAAAAGTGAAGGACATTGCGGTGAAAGAAGGACAGGAAGTAGAAAAGGGCGCGAAATTATTCTCTTATGATAATGAAGAAATCAATTTACAAATGAAACAAGCTGAGCTTGATCAAAAAATGGCAAGTATGCGCTATGATCAAGGGAAAAAGAAAATAGATTCAGTAAAGAACCAGATTAAGAAAGCGAAAGATAGCGGTGCTGGGAAAGAGGTAACAGATCCGTTAGAAGAGCAAGTAAGCGAATTAGAAATAGGGCAAAAAACAATTGAC
>NZ_CM000745.1:4375744-4434859 GCF_000161455.1 Bacillus pseudomycoides DSM 12442 | reverse complement strand
CACTAGAAACTCTATCAGGTGGTGGTGGATTAAAAGCTGTTAGATTAGTAGAAGCATTGCTAAAGCTGAAAGCAGGAAGTGCTAGCAGTGCTACGGCAGGCACTATCAAAAACTTTTTTTTCATAAAAGAACCCCCTCATTAAGTATTCTTGCTAATTATCTTACTTTTTTTTACTTTTTTCAATATTTTTACCAGTCGTTCCGTTTGATAAAAAATTAACTGAGTATTCAGTTAATTAAATGAAAAACCTTTCTTTATTTTAAAAGAAAAGGTTTTTGTTTCTAGCAATTTTTTATTTTAAAAGAATGATAAGAACTTATTACATTACTTTATTCTTAATCCAGTTTTTACCTTCAACAAGACGAGCTGTCATTACGGCACAAGCGTTATCTCCTGTTACGTTTAACATCGTTGCTGGTGGGTCAATGATTGTACTAATAGCTGCGATAATTGGCAAAGCTTCTGGTGGGAAGCCATATAGAGAAACAATTAACATTTCACCAATCATACCGCCACCAGGAATTGCACCCATTACTGTTCCAACTAATAGGGAAACAACAAGTGCGATTGCCAATGTTTTTGGACTTGAGAATTCCATATTGAAAATCCCGAATAAGAAAGCAATTTTAATTACGCCACCTAAAACAGATCCGTCTTTATGAAGTGTAGAACCAAGAAGGACAACTGTTTCACGAACGTCAGAAGAAATGCCCATTTTTTTCGTTGCTTCTAAGTTTGCTGGAATACTCGCGGCACTACTACAAGTTGCAAGTGATGTAACTGTAGGAGAGACCATGTTTTTCCAAAAGATTTGTACACCTTGTTTGCGTCCTGCAAGGTATGCGTAGAAGGTAAAGAAGACAAAGAAGTATACAAGAGAAGCTGGATAGTATACCATTGCTGCTCGGAAATATGTTCCAAGAAGCTGTGGCCCAAATTCTCCAACTAAGGCTGCAAAGTAAGCAGCTAGTCCAATTGGAGCATAGTACATAATGAAAGAAACAACTTTCATTGAAATTTCTGCACCAGATTGTAAGAAGGTAGCGAATGGTTTTCCTTTTTCGCCAACTGCTGAAGTTGCGATTCCCATTAAAATAGAGAAGAAAATAAGAGCTAGCATATTTTCACGAGAAAGTAACTTTGAGAAATCTGATACTGTAAGGATGCCAACAATTTGATCAGCAACGCTAATGCTTTTTTCAGCCTTATCAGGTTGTGTTAACTCTAGTACAACACCTTGTGCGGGCGGGAATACTTTCACAACAATAATCATAAAAATTGCAGCGATAATACTTGTAAATAAGAAAGTTCCTGCCATGCTAGACATGATTTTTCCGAAACGTTTTAATCCATCCATATTGGCAATAGAGGAAGCAATGCTAAAGAATACAAGAGGTACAACAATCGTAAACATTAAGTTTAAGAAAATGTCACCAAGCGGTTTTAAAGCAACTGCATCGGTACCCATGAAATAACCAATGAAACCACCAATTAGGATGGAAGATAATAAAATAATTGGAAAGCGATAAGCCTTCATCATATATCTCCTCCTATTTAATGTAAAAAATCATACTGAATCATTATAGCGATTTATGAGGCAGTTTACTAGGAAAATACAGATAGATGGAATAGAGTGAAAACGGGGAAAATTTTGTTTTTATGCTCGTCATATGGAAAACAATATAGACATATACATTGGTAACCTAGTAGTGGATATGAAGAGAAATGTGGATAGGATTCCAGCTGATTAAAAGTAAGGAGGGAGTTTAATGAACATTTTACTTTGCTGTGCAGCAGGAATGTCTACTAGTTTGCTTGTAACGAAAATGGAGAAAGCGGCACAGGCAAAAGGGTTAGAAGTAAAAATTTGGGCTGTATCGGGTTCGGAAATACGGAATCATATTGACGAAGCGGATGTGCTCTTGCTTGGACCTCAAGTGCGTTATTTATTACCGAAGATGAAGGAAATGTGTGAAGAAAAAGGGATACCTGTTGATATTATTCACTCTGTACATTATGGGCTTTGTAACGGAGAAGCCGTATTAGAGGCAGCATTGTCAATGAGAGTATAAGGAGAGTGGAGTAGATGGTCCGGTTTTTAGAGAAATATGTTATGCCAGTAGCAGGGAGAATTGCGCAGCAGCGGCATTTACAAGCAATTCGTGATGGGATTATTTTAACGATGCCTTTCTTAATTATCGGTTCATTTTTTCTTATTATCAGCGCTTTACCAATACCTGGATATAACGATTTTATGGAAAGTTTATTTGGGGGGAATTGGCAGAAGGCGTTAGGGTATCCAGTTAGCGCAACATTTAATATAATGTCTTTAATAGCTACTTTTGGAATCGCTTACAGACTGGGAGAACAATATAAAGTAGATGCATTAGCAGCAGGAGCATTGTCACTTGTATCCTTTTTACTAGCAACTCCATTTCAAGTGACACATATTATACCTAGTACGAAGGAAAGTGTAGTAGTAGATGGGGTTATACCTGCTGCATTGATGGGGAGTCAAGGGCTATTCGTGGCGATGATTATAGCACTTATATCTACCGAAATTTACAGGTTTATTATCCAGAAGAAGATGATTATTAAAATGCCGGAAACGGTTCCACCAGCTGTAACACGTTCATTTACTGCACTCATTCCAGGTTTTATCGTTGTGACGGTTGTTTGGATTCTGCGCTTAATTTTGGAGCAAACCACTTTTGGTAGTATTCATAATATTGTAGGGCAGCTTCTGCAAGCTCCGCTCAGTGTACTTGGAGCAAGTCTTTTTGGCGCGGTGGCAGCGGTTATTGTTGTTCATGTGCTTTGGGCATGTGGGATTCACGGGGCCGCAATCGTAGGCGGTGTTATGAGCCCGGTTTGGTTATCATTAATGGATCAAAATCGTATTGCTTTTCAGGCGGGGCAAGATGTCCCAAACACGATAACAGCACAATTCTTTGATTTGTGGATCTACACAGGTGGATCTGGTGCAACGCTAGCACTTGTTGTAGCGATGTTATTATTTGCACGGAGTCAGCAATTAAAAAGTTTGGGTCGGCTATCAATCGCACCAGGCATTTTTAATATTAATGAAATGGTCACGTTTGGAATGCCAATTGTACTGAATCCACTTTTGCTCATTCCATTTATACTTGTTCCTGTCGTTATGACATTTGTTTCTTATTTTGCAATGGAATGGGGGCTTGTTGCTCGGCCAAGCGGTGCGGCAGTACCGTGGACTACACCAATTCTTTTTAGTGGATATTTAGGGTCGGGTGGGAAAATTTCAGGAGTTGTCTTGCAAATTGTTAACTTTATACTTGCATTTTTGATTTATTTACCGTTCTTGAAAATGTGGGATAAACAAAAAGTAGCCGAAGAAAAAGGGGAGTAGGCAATTAAGATGGATATATTAGAGACGCAAGCCTTTCATTTAATTTTACATGGGGGAAATGCGAGAAGTTGTGCGATGGAAGCCATTGATTATGCAAAGCGCGGAGAATTTCAAGAAGCGGAGGCGAAATTGCAGGAGGCCTTACAAGAACTACAAGAGGCACATCGTTTACAAACGGATTTAATACAGAGGGAAGCTGGGGGGGAAAAGACAGAGATTACACTGCTCATGGTTCATGCGCAAGATCATTTAATGAATGCGATTATGGTGAAGGAATTAGCGAGTGAATTTGTAGAGTTATATAAGAAAATGTTAGCGAAAGAATGAGACCTTGCGTATGCAAGGTTTTTTTATGTTTGAAAAAGAGTCAGTTATGACGTAAAGAATACCACTTATGTACCAATCTATTTCTTTTTTTGAAATATATGTAACAATAAGGGCGTAAGGGAGGTGGAAGGCAGTGAAAATTCACCTTGAATTAAATCCATCACAAGATGAGATAGAGATTATTGTTAAAGCAAAAGAAGTGACAGATGAAGTTCAGCAACTTTTAAAAAGGATAGAAGGGGGGAATGTGAAGCAAATTGTTGGAGTATTGAAGCAACAGTATTATTTGTTAGAGCCAAAAGATATTTATTGGTTTTATACAGAGGGGCGAAAGGTAATGGCTCAAACGATGAGAGGAAGTCTTGAAGTGAAATCTCGTTTGTATGAGTTAGAAACAAAATTACAGGGTGATCGCTTTGTACGATTTTCAAAGTCTACACTCGCAAACTTGCAACATGTAATAAACTTTGAAATGTCATTTAGCGGCAGTATGTGTGCACACTTTTCAAATGGAATGAAAGAATACGTTTCAAGAAAATATGTACCGTTTATTAAAGAAGCTTTGAATATGGGAGGAGGCTAGGAATATGGTTACTTTGTTTGATAGGATAGGTGCCAAGGTTATCGCAGGAATGGCGATGGCGATGCTTTATAGCTTATTGTTTTTAGGAATTGGTTATGTAAATGGAATGGATGTATTAGAGACAAAAACACTGCTTACTCACCTTGTAGCATCAAATATTGTAGGGCTGATTTTCTCGTTTGCTTCCTTTGTATTTGAGAAAGAAGAATGGGGCATTTTAAAGCAAACAATCATTCACTTTATCATTTTATTAGGCACATTTTTACCGACTGCAATTTGGGTTGGTTGGGTTCCAAATCATCTCGTTCCGCTTCTCATTTGCACAGGTAGCTTCATCGTTATTTACTTCATTATATGGTTTGCGATGACAATGTATTGGAAAAAGAAAATTGAGGGATTGAATAATAGCTTGAAATAAAGGAATCGAAATGAAGTAGGCCATTTAGTGAAAATCATATTGTTTTGGTGGAGTTCAATGATAAATCGAGAGGCGGTTTAATCACATTTAGTCTTGTATGAATCATAACAGTACCATCAGTGAATCCACTGATGGTACTGTTATGACTGAAAGTCCTCGTTTTTCATAGTTGACATATATGAGTTCTTTCCTCTTAATTTATCCTTTTGTATATTGAAAAATATAATTCCCATAAATTTTTTCTTATTAGAAAGAAAATGAATGTTTTTATAAAAATATTTTATTTTATGTTTTAAGCACAACTAGACAACTAAACACTAATCTATTTTCATACAGATATGTGTTACAAGCGTGTTGTTTTATAACACACTATCAATATTTTGGGTAACACACTTTTCGAAAGCGATAACACACAATGAAAACACAGAGAAAAACGTTAATTTTAGGCGGTTTAAAAAGTTGGCACGGAAGTTGCATTGATAAAAGGCGTAAAGAAAAACAAATAAACAAAAATAGTTTACATGCATAGGGGGACTAATTAATGAATATTTTACTTTGTTGTTCAGCAGGAATGTCTACAAGTTTACTAGTTACAAAAATGGAAGCAGCTGCAAAGGCTCGCGGGTTAGAAGGAAAGATTTGGGCTGTATCTGGGGATGCAGTAAAAAACAATATTGATGAAGCAGACGTATTATTACTAGGACCACAAGTTCGTTATATGCTGTCTTCGATGAAAGCGCTTGCTGATGAGAGGAACGTTGGTATCGATGTTATTAATCCAATGCACTACGGCATGATGAATGGAGAAGCAGTTTTAGATCACGCTTTAACACTTAAAAAATAATTAGGGAGGGAAAGAAAATGCAAAAGTTTATCGCATTTATGGAAAAATATATTGTTCCAGTCGCTGGTAAAATCGGGTCACAACGTCATTTAGCTGCGATTCGTGATGGGTTTATCGCGGTTATGCCACTTATCTTAGTTGGTGCATTTGCATCACTTATTAATGGTTTTCCATCCGAGGCTTTCCAAAACTTTATGAAAGGTACATTCGGAGAAGTTTGGAAAGACGTCGGCGGTGGAATGTGGACAGGGTCTTTCGCAATTTTAGCACTAATTATAGCGTTTACAACAAGTTATAACTTAGCAAAATCTTACGGTGTTGATGGATTGTCAGCGGGTATTATTTCATTTGGTGCGTTAATTATTCTTACACCAACAACGCCGAAAGAGGGCGGATTGAACTTAGCTTGGACAGGATCACAAGGCTTATTCGTAGCAATCATTGTAGCGCTTCTTGTTACTGAAGCATTCCGCTTCTTTGTACAAAGAGAAATTACTTTCAAAATGCCAGACGGAGTACCACCAGCAGTTTTAAGATCATTTGCAGCATTAGTTCCAGCGTTTGTTATTTTAACAGTAGTTGCGGGTATTCAATTAGCAGTGAAATTAGCAGGTACAAGTGTTCATGAATTTATCTTTAATACAATTCAATTACCATTACAAGGTTTAGCAGGTACATTACCAAGTGCGATTGTAATTGTAATTCTTGTTCACGTTCTTTGGTTCTTTGGTTTACATGGTCCAAACATTGTTGGTGGGATTATCGAGCCATTATACTTACCGGCATTAGAAAAAAACATCAAGATGTTCCAAGATGGCGTGTCTTCATTTGATGTGCCAAACATTATTACAAAACCATTCTTTGATACCTTCGTATATCTTGGTGGTTCTGGTGCAACATTAGCATTCTTAGTGGTTGTATTAATTGTGGCAAGAAGTGCGCAATTGCGCGGGGTATCCCGATTATCAATTGGACCTGGTGCGTTTAACATTAACGAACCAGTAATCTTTGGTACACCAATTATTTTAAACCCAATTTTATTCGTTCCGTTTATTGTGACACCAGTTGTATTAGTAATTACTTCTTACATGGCTATATCTCTTGGATTTGTTCCAAAAACAGTTGCGATGATTCCATGGGCAACACCACCCATCATTAGTGGTTACCTTGTAACAGGCGGACACATTTCCGGTGCAATTCTACAGTTATTCAACTTTGTAATTGCGATGGTTATTTATTATCCATTCGTTGTATTATGTGACCGTTCTATTGTTAAAACTGAAAAAGCAGCGGCACAAGGAAATAATCAATCTGTACCTATGTAATACATGATTGTTCTCACGGGTGAAACGAGCTCGTGAGAACAATAACTTTATATCTTGTTCAGAAAGATGGCACACATCTAGAAGAACACCAAAACCAATTTAAGAAAATAATATTTTCATAGACACGTTCAAACTGAAGGGGTATTTTAATCGGTTGAACTATATAGAGAGGGCGGTATTTATGATGACTACAGCAGAACAAATCCCATTCCAATTAATTTTACACAGCGGTAACGCAAGAAGCTATGCGATGGAAGCACTGCAATATGCAAAACAGGGGAAATTAGGGGAAGCAGATGAAGCGATGGCAAAAGCGAAAGAAGCGATTAATGAAGCACATCATTTCCAAACAGAACTCATACAATCAGAAGCAAGAGGAGAAAAAAAAGAGATTAGTGTTCTTTTAATTCATGCACAAGATCATTTAATGAATTCAATGACTGTGAAAGAATTAGCAGCGGAATTTATCGACCTTTATAAAAAGCTTGATACGAAAGGGGAGTAAGATATGAGCGGAATTAAAATTGCTACAATCGGTGGTGGCTCTAGTTATACACCGGAGTTAATTGAAGGGTTTATTAAGCGTTATGATGAGCTTCCTGTTCGTGAAATTTGGTTAGTAGATATTGAAGCGGGAAAAGAGAAGTTAGAAATCGTTGGTAACTTAGCAAAACGTATGGTGAAAAAAGCAGGTTTACCAATTGATATTCACTTAACACTTGATCGCCGCGCAGCATTAAAAGATGCTAACTTTGTAACAACGCAGCTTCGCGTTGGTTTATTAGAAGCGCGCGCGAAAGATGAAGCAATTCCATTAAAATATGACGTAATCGGTCAGGAAACGAATGGTCCGGGTGGTTTATTCAAAGCGTTAAGAACGATTCCTGTTATTTTGGATATTTGTAAAGACATGGAAGAGCTTTGTCCGAATGCTTGGCTGATTAACTTTGCAAATCCAGCTGGTATGGTAACAGAGGCTGTACTTCGTTATACAAGTATCAAAAAAGTAGTTGGATTATGTAACGTTCCAATTGGTATTCGTATGGGACTTGCAAAGATTCTTGAAGTAGATGCGAGCCGTGTTCATGTTGACTTTGCTGGTTTAAATCACATGGTCTACGGATTAGATGTGTATTTAGATGGAGTAAGTGTGATGGACCGAGTGCTAGAACTTGTAACAGATCCGGAAAAGCAAATTACGATGGAAAACATCGCTGCACTTGATTGGGAGCCAAATTTCATTCGCGGACTTCGTGCAATTCCATGTCCATACCATCGCTACTACTATAAAACACGTGAAATGCTAGAAGAAGAAAAACAAGCTTCTATTGAAAAAGGGACACGTGCAGAAGTGGTGAAAAAATTAGAAGATGACTTATTCGAGTTATATAAAGACCCGAATTTAGATAGTAAGCCACCACAATTAGAAAAGCGCGGCGGAGCTTACTACAGTGATGCAGCATGTAGTTTAATTACGTCTATTTATAATAATAAAGGTGATATCCAACCTGTTAATACAAGAAACAATGGTGCAATTGCAAGCTTGCCACATGATTCTGCTGTTGAAGTAAACTGTATCATTACGAAGGATGGTCCAAAGCCGATTGCAGTAGGTGATTTACCGGTTCCTGTTCGCGGTTTAGTTCAGCAAATTAAATCATTTGAGCGCACGTCAATTGAAGCTGCTGTTACAGGGGATTATCATAAAGCGCTGCTTGCTATGACAATTAATCCACTTGTACCATCAGATAAAGTAGCAAAACAAATTTTAGATGAAATGTTGGAAGCACATAAAGAATATCTTCCGCAGTTCTTCAAAAAAGTAGAAAAGTAAAAAGCGGCGCTGACTCAGCCTGCTTTTTTTCATTTTGCAGGAGGGAAAAAATCTATGATTCGATTAATTGTAAATGCAGATGATTTTGGTCTTACAGAAGGTACAAATTACGGCATTATTGAAGGACATGTAAACGGGATTGTGAATTCTACGACGATGATGATGAACATGCCAGGGACGGAGCATGCAGTATGCTTAGCAAAAGAATATAAGGCATTAGGAGTAGGGGTGCATCTCGTCTTAACTGCGGGAAAACCTCTTCTTACAGATGTTCCGTCTCTTGTAGGTGAAGATGGATTGTTTCATAAGCAAAGTGTAGTAAGAGAAGGAAACATAAACCCTGAAGAGGTTAAAGGAGAGTGGACTGCTCAAATTGAGAAGTTTTTATCATATGGATTAAAACCAACACATTTAGATAGCCACCATCATGTACATGCATTGCCTATTTTGCACGATGTTCTGGAGCGATTAGCAGAAAAATATAACGTGCCAATTCGTCGCTGTGCACAAGAGCGAGCGGTACGACCATTTTCTGATGTGTTTTATAGTGACTTCTATAGCGATGGTGTGCAGGAGGATTATTTCGTTAAGCTAAAAGGGCGTGTGCAGGACGGAAAAACAGTAGAGGTTATGGTGCACCCTGCTTACATTGACCCAGAGCTTGTGAAGCGTTCTTCTTATGTAATGGATCGTGTGAAGGAGCTACGAATTTTAATGGAAAGTGTTTTACCAGAAGGGATAGAACTAGTGAGATTTTAATATATATGACGACATAAAACCTTTCTTTTTGGATGGGAGAGAGGATCCGGCCATGCATAGAAGTGGTCAGATCCTTTTTTAGCCCCATGCCAAGTGAAAACCAAGAGAGAAAATGAGTACAGGTCACTTTTTGATTTCCATGGCCGCGATTTAGACGTTTGAAAATCTATAGTAGAAAAGACGGTTTAGTAAGACCGTCTTTTTGTATGGCTAGATAATAGAAAGAATATAACCGCTTAAAGCACCAAGAACAACAACGATCCATGGAGGTGCTTTCCAAAATGCTAATAGACAAAATAAGAGAGAAGCGATAACAAAATCAGTTTTATTCATGATTGTGCTTGTCCAAATAGGGTCATAAAAAGCAGCTAGTAAAATACCGACGACGGCGGCATTAATGCCAAGGAGTGCCCCTTGTACATAAGACAAGCGTCTCACTTGATCCCAAAATGGTAATACACCAATGACAAGTAAGAATGCCGGGAGAAAGATAGCGATTGTCGCAATAGTAGCTCCTAGTGCCCCGTCTAGTACCGTTCCTATGTAAGATGCAAATGTAAAAAGAGGACCTGGAATTGCTTGTGTTAAGCCGTATCCTGCTAGAAACTGTTCTTTTGTCATCATGCCATTTAATACAAATTCATTTTCAAGAAGGGGAAGAACGACATGTCCTCCGCCAAACACGAGTGAGCCAGAGCGATAGAAACTATCAAACATGGTAATCCAGTGCGAAAATGGTCGTAATAGTGGTAACAAGAATAATAAGCTAAAGAATAGTAAGAGACAAAGGACAGCTGTTATACGTGAAACAGGAATATGTGTTTTGCTAGCAGATGGGATTTCATGCTTACGATATAAGACCCAACCGAGAAGACCAGCAAGTAGAATAAGCGTAACTTGTGTCCAAGCGTTTGGAAATAATAACGCAATTGCAGCAGTAATAATTGCAATTGTTGCTCGGTTACGGTCCGGTGTTAATTTCTGTGCCATTCCCCATATTGCATGTGCGACAATCGTTACTGCTACAAGTTTTAATCCATGAATCCAGCCAGCTTCCACCACATGAAATTGCTGGAGTAGTGAAGCGAAAAAAACAAGAACGAGAACTGACGGGAGTGTAAAGCCAATCCAAGCGACTACAGCTCCAAGGAGCCCGCCTCGTGATAAACCGATGCCAATTCCAACTTGGCTGCTTGCAGGACCGGGTAGAAATTGACAGAGTGCCACTAAATCCCCATAGCCCCGCTCATCCATCCATTTTCGTTTTTGTACATATTCGTGATGAAAGTACCCAAGATGAGCCACGGGTCCTCCAAAAGAAGTAAGGCCTAACTTGAGTGATACGAGAAAGATTTCTATTATTGTTTTCAAGAAGAACCTCCTAAAGAAATTTTAAATCTACGAGCATTATATAGTAAGCAGTGTGCTGTCAGGAATGATTGTTATGTAATATTTTTGTAAATATTTCTTGAGTAGAATAACCATCATGAAAAAGCATTTCTGAAAGAGTCATAATTAATCGTGTCCCGGCAATAAATTAGTTAAAGAGATACCAGCTATTCAAATTGAAATTTATATAAGGAGAATGTTGCTAGTATGACAAAACATTTTGTTGCTAAGCTGAAAGGCGGTAATGAATTACCTCCTGTAAAATCGAAAGCCTATGGGGTCGCGGAGCTTATTTTTAATAGCGACTTTACGAAACTACATTATAGGGTGATATTGAAAAATATTGAGAAGGTAACATCTTGTCAAATTCATTTAGGGAAAGGGAATCAGACCGGGCCAGTAGTTGTGTTTTTATATGGACCTGTGAAGCACGGAATTAGCGTAAATGAAGGAACGATAACGGGTGTGGTGTCCACTGAAGATTTAGAGGGACCTTTGCAAGGGAAGACGTTTGAAAATCTTGTGCAGGCAATTGATGAAGCGAATGCATATGTAAATGTTCATACAAAAGCACATGCAAGCGGAGAAATTCGTGGGAAGGTAAAAGAATATATCAGGTCCATGAGCCGGTAAATAAACATGCCCATGAATTTTGAAGTTCATGGGCATGTTTACGTTACTCTTTTTTTTCTGGTTGATTCTTTATGAAGAAGTCCATTACATAAAAAACTTCATCATCTGGAATTTGTATTTCAAATGTATTTTCAATTGGTTGCAATGCTTTTTTTACTTTCATATACATCCAATAATCATCTTGTCTACGTGCTTCTTTATCAGGATAAGGGAGGAGCTTTTCTCCCTTTTGTAGCCGGTCAATCATACAGCTCATATGCAAAATAACTCCCATTAAACTATCGGGGTTTAACTGTAAGGAGATGAGCTCTTGAATTGTATTGAGCGCGTACCGTATTGTTTTAATCATCAGTGCCCCATCATCGCGCTGCATTTGTTGTCCGAGAATATCAGCCATTTTTGCATATGTTTCTTCATAGGTAATTAATTCTTGAATCGGTTGAATGGCTTTGTAGTTTACAATATCTTGGAAATGATAAGTTAAACATGGTACTTGTACATCAAAGTTTGTCACAATACAAATCATATTGCGTTCTTTCTTTATATTTTCGATCATTTTTGTTAAATCTTTTTCATGAACGATACTAATCGGAATAATTTCTATTAAATCTTTATCGAATCGTAAATAGTTTTCAAGCATTTTTTGAATGGCCATTGCGCTTCCTTCTCCTGTTAAACAAGCTGTTAAAATGACTGATTTCATTGGAGCGAGTGGCTTTTTCTTTTCTTCTTGTACATTAAGGTAAAACGGTGTTAAGTTTTTCACGGTTTCGTATAATGCATCTAATGAGTACCCGAGTTGAGCTTTTCTTGCTGCTTCTAATGCGTGCGGCGTACTTGTCATCGAAAGAACGCGTACAGGGATATGAAATTCTGTCTCTAATATATCTCCGATATAGGCGAGTGAACCCATATCGACAAGTAAGAGAAGACCATTTATATGTCCCAGTGTTTTCATGTACACTTTTACTCGTTCTAAGAAATCTTTCGGTGATTCATGAAGCGGCATATCAATTCCTGTTACTTCATCAATACCGAGGAGTTCATTCGCGACATTTGCCATTTCTGTTGCGATACCATTGCCGTGGGCTAAAATTAATACTTTTACTTCTGTTTGGGAAGCAGGAATGGGATCAACAACGAAAAACATCGTTAAGAATCCAGCTTCATCAATTGGCATCGTTACTTGTAATTCTTCTTCTAATAGTTGAATACATTGCATGGCAACTGAGAAAGCTTCTTTATATTTCGTACGAATTTGATTCAGCTGCGGATGATGAATTTGTTTCCCGCCCTGCAGTCGTTGTAAAGTTGTCTGTACATGTAAGTTTAAAGCAAGAAAGACTTTTTCATCAAATGTCTTAGCTAAATGTTTTTCGGCTAGTTCAGCGATTTTTTCGCATACAGAAACAATATTGCGATCGACAATTTTAAAGACATTTTCATGACTTGTCTTTTGTGACATTTGATTAAAATACTGAACGAAAAAGCTTTGGAGATCATTGTCTATTAGTAATTCTAATTCTTCTTCTTCAATACCGCGTGCTTGTAATTCTTCATATTTATGATCAATGTAATCATAAATGGAAGAACGTGAATCTTCTGTTTTATGTTTGCTCCATCCTTCGTCACTCGTAAATACAAATGTTTCGTTTGGCACTTGATACAGATGACGGCTTTTTCTTTCAATAAACAAGCCTTCCTTCATGTACCATGGCAAGTCAGCACTTGAAACGCGGACATGATCTCTTTTCTTTGTTACGAAATCAGAATAGGCTTTCGCACAGGCAATTTGTACATCGGTTTTTAATTGTCCGATATTGTTTGGACATTGATAAAAGACGAAAGCACGCATTGCGTTCGGACTGACATGAATTTTTTTTCGCAGACGAATTGCTTCATTTGTAAAAAAGAGCTGCAAGAGGGCGAAGCGTTCCTGATGCGTTCGCTCACGAAGTGGTGGAAGCGTTACGGTCATCGGAATCCGTCTTGTAAAGGTTTTGAGTAAAAAAGAGTTTGGTTCTTCTGTTGTTGCAGTAATAATTAATACGCGTGCTCGGCGCTCGTTCTCTGTTTCTCCAAGGCGACGATACACACCGCGGTCAATAAATGTGAATAACATTTCTTGACCTTCTGGCGGGAGGCGGTGCACCTCATCCAGGAAGAGAATTCCTTCGTGGGCTTTTTCGATTAACCCTTTTTGGTCACTTGCACCAGTGTAAGCCCCCTTTTTTATCCCGAAAAGTTGTCCAAGCAGGAGCTGTGGATTATTCGCGTAATCCGCACAGTTAAAAACGATAAACGGTGCATCTTTTGGGAGCTGATTTACTTCAATTGCATACTCGTGCATTAAAGAGGCAAACATAGATTTCCCGACACCCGTTTCTCCAAGTAGTAATGTATGCATACCATTTGGAGGATAGAGTACAGCAGCCTTTGCTTTTTCAATCGCAATTTTGAGGCTTGTGTTTTTTCTTGCAAAGGCATCGAGTGAAGTATTATTTTGTGAATGCGTTTCCACGTGGGAGTTGGCTCCTAAATAGAAACGGACAGGGCGTGTTCCCGTTTTGGATAAACGACCATCTTTCACAAGTTTATTTAAATCGCTGCTTACATTTGCACGGTCTAGTTGTAGAAGTGTAGCGAGTTCAGATGCTGTTACACCTTCTGAGTAATTCCCTTTTTGCATTGCATTATAAATGAGGTCCATTCGTTTCATTTTTCTTCACCTCGAAACTTCGTCACTATTTAAAATTTTACACAAAAATGGGAAGTGTGGGAAGAGAAAAAGAATAAACAGCTCTAGTATATACTAAAGCTGTTACAATCTTGCGTCCTTCCAGAAATTCACTTCTGAATGAGAGGAAGGATTATAGGGAAGAAGTGTGTATCCTTTCGCCTTAAGGTAGTCAATTACCTTTGGAAGAATTTTCACTGTAACGCTAGAATCATGCATTAAAATAACTTCAACTTGTTCGTCGCTTTGGTTCATAACACGCTCTAATATAGCAGAAGGATTATGATAACTTTTCCAGTCATATGTATCGATTGTCCAATCCCACATTTTGTACTGAGCGGAAACAAGTGCATCACGATAATTCTTTTTTAAATAAGGCATACTACCATATGGAACGCGAACAAGGTGTGTATCTAAATTTGCTATATGGCGGACAATAGAGCGGGCCTGCTCCATTTCGGTAATTAAAACGGATGGATCACCAGTATATAAACGCTTTACGTCATGAGACATGCTGTGAAGACCGATATAATGACCTTCTTGTATGAAACGTTTCATTGTTTGTGGATAATGTGAAGCCTTGCCACCAATTACAAAGAAGGTTGCCTTTCCCTGCTTTTGCTTTAAGATGTTTAAAATTTGTGATGTGTATTTGTTTGGCCCATCATCAAATGTTAAGTATGCAATTTTAGGCGGAAGGGCCGCGTTCTGAATCGTAGATTGATGTGTAAGTGGGGAGTTAGCGGCTGCTTCAGTATAAGATACCGAACATGTAGTAATACTTAAAAATATAATAATACATTGAAACATTTGCTTCATCAAAATACTCACCCTCAGTCTAACAGTCATGGAGAAGGAGTTAAGATTGTAGTCTCATTATCCTCTTTACATGTATATCTTTCTCCAATAGAAGAACTCTCAAACAAACTATATTTTGGAAATAAAAAATAGCACTCTTTCTTCTTAAGAAAGAGTGCTATTTGAATATTTTACACTAATAAAGGCTATACTACAGTTATTATTCGCGTTTTTTTACTTTTTTATAGAAGGAAATAATTGGTTTGTAACGTTCGTGCACAAGACCAATTACTTCTGCTACGATTTCAGTAAAGAAGATTAAAGCGAACAGAAGGATAATGGATAACCACAATGTTGCGCTAGTGAAAATAATTGCATTTACGCTAAAGAAAATACCAAATGCGTAAATGATAAGTACCGTCGTACGATGAGAAAAGCCCATTGCCAATAGACGATGATGTAAATGCGATTTATCTGGTGCAGAAATTGGTTTTTTATTCACAATTCGTCTGATAATTGCAAATGTGGTATCAAAGATAGGTACACCTAAAATGATAATAGGAACAAGGAAACTGAATAACGTTACACTTTTGTATAATCCCAGTAACGATATAACAGAAATACAATATCCTAAAAATAATGCACCTGTGTCTCCCATGAAAATTTTTGCTGGATGGAAGTTATAGAATAAAAATCCAAGTGTACTTGCAAGTGCAATGAGTGCTAGTGGCAGAATAATAACAGCACCAGTACCCATAGGGCTAGTAAAGGCCATATATGCTAATGTTGCAAGGACGATAGATGAAATCCCAGCGGATAATCCATCTAATCCATCAATTAAGTTAATGGCATTTGTAATACCTACAATCCAAAATACTGTAATTGGATATGCAAGGATACCAAGTTCAGTATCTCCTAAGATTGGAATATACAACACCTGTACTAATAATCCACTTTTTACAATAAGTACGGCAACTAACAGTTGTCCACCGAACTTTACCTTTGCTGATAATTCGTACATATCATCTAAAATACCGATGATGATAATGATAACAGCACCTATAGTAATCGACATCATTCTTTGTTCATATAATCCACTAACAAAGAACCCAACGGCTACACCAATGAAAATTGCCAGTCCACCTAGACGAGGCATAATTTTTTGGTGTACTTTACGTGCGTTTGGCTTATCAGTTGCTCCAATCTTAAATGCTAATTTGATAACGAAAGGAGTAACAACTAATACGGTAATGAAAGATGCCAAAACAGCATAAATCACTTGTGAGTCCATTAATACCCCACCTTTTATATTTTAACGTAATTTTTGAACAAGTTATCTGAAAATTATGATGATTGTTTGCAGGCTCATAACATATGGTATCACAAAAAGATTAGAATTCAATCTTTTTTTCTATTCACTGTAATTGGAAATAGATAAAATATATGACAAGTTTATAATAAATACGATGCCGCACAAGAAGGTTATAATATATCTTATCATTAACTTGTATTGCATAGTTTTTAAATTGTGGTACAGATTTATGACATTTACATATAAGTCTGTTCCTAGTAGGGATGGTAGGATGTGACCGATTCTCTTTACTATAAGTGTTGCACGTTAAAATACGTACGTTTCGCGTTAAAATATGGAAATATAAAATGAGCCAGTAATAAAGCGGTTTGTAAAGAAAAATGTCCAATTGGAGGGCGTTATTTTACAAAATCTTAAAAAAGGAAAGGGCAGGTGTCTCATATAATAGGGAGTGAGGGCTTGCATGCTATCCTATCTCATTTTTATATATTTAAAAGCAACAACTTCATGTCTTAGTATGGGAAAAAGAGTGCCTTAAAGACATCGACATATATTCAGTTTTAGTATGAAAGGGGGAAGCCCAGAATATCTAAACTATAATCTTAGGTATTCTGGGCGGAACATCTAATGAAAATTACGGTGATAGGTACTGGATATGTAGGATTAATTACTGGAGTAGGATTAGCCACATTAGGTCATTCGGTTACTTGTTTTGATATAAATCAAGGGAAAATAGCGAAAATGAAGCAAGGGGAAATGCCAATTTATGAACTTGGTCTGGGGCAATTAGTAGATGCAGCAGTCCAAGAAAAACGATTAGCATTTACATCAAGTCAAACAGAGGCATTTAAACATTCAGATTTCATATTTGTAGCAGTAGGAACACCATCTTTACCGGATGGAACGGCAGATTTAACATATATTCGTAATAGTTGTTATGAAATTGGTATGTGTGCCAATTCAGATATAATTGTGGTTACAAAAAGTACGGTTCCTGTAGGTACGAACGATCAAATGAAAGAATGGATTCAGGAGAAGCTACAAGGGCGGCATATGATACATATGGTATCGAATCGTCATAGGAGCGGAAACAGAAGAAATCGCGCAGAAGGTAGAGAGGCTATACAGTAAGCTGTTAATTGAAACGTTTGTTACAGATATCCGCAGTGCGGAGATGATTAAATATGCTTCAAATGCTTTTTTGGCTACGAAAATTAGCTTCATAAATGAAATTTCTAATATATGTGAGAAAGTGGGCGCAGATGTGTTAGAAGTAGCAGGTGGCATGGGAATAGATCGGCGAATCGGTCCCCATTTTTTACAGGCAGGTATCGGTTATGGGGGTTCATGTTTCCCAAAAGATACAAATGCTCTCGTTCAAATTGCAGGTAATGTTGCGCATGATTTTAGATTGTTAAAAGCAGTAATTGAAGTGAATAACAAACAACAGATGTTGCTTGTTCGGAAAGCTAGAAGCGTAATGGATATGAGGGGAAAGCAGGTTGCGGTGTTAGGAGCAGCCTTTAAGCCGAATACAGATGATATTAGGGAAGCGCCGTCTCTTCTTATTATAAAAGAGTTATTAGAGATGGGAGCAAATGTAATTGTATACGACCCGCAAGCTATTTTGCATGTGCAGCAGTTGTTTGGAGAAGAAATAAAATATACAACTGATTTAGATGAGGCAATCACAGAAGTGGACGCGGCGTTTATTGTAACCGATTGGGAATGCATATGAACGTATCCATTAGAAAGGTATGTGCAACTTATGGGTGAACCTATTTTATTTGATGGGAGAAATTGTTATACTGGGAAAGATGTTGAGAAACATAGAATGGATTACTATTCCGTTGGCAGAAAGAGCATTCGTAATAGGAAAGTTTCTACCGTCTGTTAAGAACGCTTTTTTTGTCCTTTTATCTTCTCAATATATAATGGTGAGTGTAACAATACTATATAAATCCATGTTGATTAGCTGGCATATAAGTTGCGGTTATGAAAACAAAAGGCGATCTCCACTCGTTTTCTCCGTTTGTTTTCACATGGTATGGGGGCTAAAGGGTCTGACCGCTTCTATGCTTAGCTGGACGCTCTCTTCCACCTAAAAGAGAAGATTTTATGTTAGTTTTTCAATTTGTATTTATATAAATCCATGTTGATTAGCTGGTATATAAGTTGCGGCTATGAAAATAAAAGGAGATTTCCACTCGTTTTCTCCGTTTGTTTTCACATGGCATGGGAGCTAATGGATCTGATTGCTTCTATGCATAGCCGGACGCTCTTTCCCACTCAAAAGGGGAGGTTTTATGTTAGTTTTTCATATATCGTAACTAGTGAAAGAAAAGAGGCATTGAAATGACTGAACGTTTAAAAGTAATGACGATTTTTGGAACACGTCCAGAAGCGATTAAAATGGCACCTCTTGTGTTAGAGTTGCAAAAATATCCTGAGAAAATTGAATCAATTGTAGCAGTGACAGCACAGCATCGCCAAATGTTAGATCAAGTATTGAATATCTTTGGTATTACGCCGGATTTTGATTTGAATATCATGAAAGACCGTCAAACATTAATTGATATTACAACACGTGGTTTAGAGGGCTTAGATAAAGTAATGAAGGAAGCAAAGCCACATATCGTTCTTGTACATGGTGATACAACAACTACTTTTATTGCGAGCCTTGCTGCTTTCTATAATCAAATTCCGGTTGGCCATGTTGAAGCTGGACTTCGTACATGGGATAAATATTCTCCATACCCGGAAGAAATGAACCGTCAATTAACAGGTGTAATGGCAGATCTTCATTTCTCGCCTACTGCAAAATCAGCAACGAACTTGCAACAAGAAAATAAAAATGAAGCACGTATTTTCGTAACAGGAAATACAGCGATTGATGCACTAAAAACAACAGTGAAAGAAGAATATAGTCATCCAGTACTAGAGAAGCTTGGAAATGACCGACTTGTACTTATGACAGCACATCGTCGTGAAAATTTAGGTGAACCAATGCGCAATATGTTCCGTGCAATTAAACGCCTTGTTGAAAAGTACGAAGATGTACAAGTTGTGTACCCAGTTCATATGAATCCTGTTGTTCGTGAAACAGCTAACGATATTTTAGGAGATCATAATCGTATTCACTTAATTGAACCACTAGATGTAATTGATTTCCATAACGTTGCAGCACGTTCATACTTAATGTTAACAGATTCTGGTGGTGTGCAGGAGGAAGCACCTTCTCTTGGCGTACCGGTTCTTGTTCTACGTGATACGACAGAACGTCCGGAAGGTATTGAAGCAGGTACATTAAAATTAGCAGGTACAGACGAAGAAACAATCTTTACACTTGCAGACGAATTATTATCTAATAAAGAAGCACATGATAAAATGGCGCAAGCATCTAATCCTTATGGTGATGGCCTTGCTTCAGAGCGTATTGTAGAAGCAATTTTACAATATTTTAATAAAAAATAAGTAGAAAAAAGAGCCGCTCCTCATATCTGTTGATATAAGAAGCGGCTCCTTTCTTTTAAGTAGTAATCTCTACTGATGATTTCGCATTAACCATTCCGCGTTAGCGTTCGTAGACGGAGATTCCTGTTCTTTTTTCTTAGTAGATGAATTTGTTGAATTCGTATCAGAATTAGAACTTGTATTGGTTGTAGAATTCGTGTCTGTTTTATCTTGTCCTAAGTTTTTCAAAATTTCATTACGAACATTTTGAACGCTCATTTCATCTGGAATAAAGTAATAGATATCATTTAGTTTTTTATCTTCACCTTCTAATTTAATCGTTTTTATGTTAGAAGGATCGAATCCAGATAACTTATTATATAAGGCAAGTCCATCGGATACAGGTATATCAGTTTTTACATATTTTCCAACAACCTCCGCTAAATCTTTAATCTTAAAGACTGTAGAAGCGGAATTTAGTTTATGGACAA
Source organism: Bacillus pseudomycoides DSM 12442 (assembly GCF_000161455.1). Taxonomy (GTDB): domain Bacteria; phylum Bacillota; class Bacilli; order Bacillales; family Bacillaceae_G; genus Bacillus_A; species Bacillus_A pseudomycoides. The sequence continues at coordinate 4,414,567 of NZ_CM000745.1, read as the reverse complement.
CCGCGGCAAGTACTTGTCGTTGTCTTGCAGCTCGGCCATAATCTCCATTTGGATCTTGCTTTCGCATACGGACATAAGCGAGTGCTTCTTCGCCATTTAATTCTTGCTGTCCTTGTTTAAATTGAATCAGCTTGTAGTAATCTATATCAGATCGTTCCTCGAAATTAAATGGAACATCGACTGTAATGCCACCAACGGCATCGACAATTCCTTTAAAGCCTTTGAAGTCAATTTTTACGTAGTGGTCAACAGGCACACGTAAAAAATTCTCGACTGTGTCTAATGCCATTTTTTCTCCGCCGTAAGCATGCGCCGCGTTAATTTTATCTTTTTTATTTTTTCCAGCAATCGTAACACGTGAGTCACGCGGGATACTCATGAGTGAAACATTTTTTGTTTTTGGGTTAATTGTTGCGAACATAAGAGAATCTGTTCGTCCATTTTGTCCATCCGTTGCATAATCTTCAATTCCCATAATAAGGACGCTGAAAGGTTCTTTTGTAATTTCTACATCTACCGCACGTAATTTTGATTTATCACGAGTAAAGCCACTATACATCTCCATGAGTGAAGAGTAAGAGTTAAACATGTAAAGCCCTACACTACCAATTAAGGACATAAAAATGAGGTAGATAAACAATCTACGTCTGCGCTTTTTTTTCACTCTTCTTTTCTGGAGATGATGATAACGCTCTTCCATACATAAACTCCTTTTAATATATATATGTTATTGTTGCACAATGTCTTGTTCTAAATACAGCATGTCATCTTCTTGTATTGTACATTTCCCATTTGTTAGTTCAATCATCCACTCTGTGAAAGTTTGTTTTTGATCTTCTTCCACATAAGTGTCAAATGTCACATTTTCTAGGTAATGAATCTCTTTAATAGCATATTTTGAGTGGCGTAATTCATTTTCAATTTTTCCAAGTAGTGTGTAATCAATTTCTGTCTTCGTAACTCGCATTAATTTTCGTTCGACAACACCTACATAGTTAATTCCTTCACTTGTACATTTTCCATATGCACGAATTAAACCACCGGCACCAAGTTTAATGCCGCCAAAATATCGTGTGACAACAACAACGGTATCTTTCAATCCACGTTTTTTTAATACTTCTAGCATAGGTACACCAGCTGTACCGCTTGGTTCACCGTCATCATTTGCCTTTTGAATTTGATCTTGCTCCCCAATTAAATAGGCTGAGCAGTTGTGTGTTGCGTTCCAATGCTGCTTTTTTATCTTTTGAATAAATTCTTGTGCTTCTTCTTCTGTTTTCGCTCGACTTATATAGCAAATAAACCGTGACTTTTGAATGACAATTTCGTGCTCACCGTAGCCTTTGATTGTTAAATATTGTAATAACAATGATATACGCCCCTACCTTTCAATATTACTAGTACTTTTTATTGTAAAAGGGGGAGTTTTCAGATTCAAACATTTTTTGTAGGAAAATAGCAAATTCTATTATAAATTTAATATTTTTGTTGTAAATTGTCCAAGTGTTTATTATAATCTTACCCCGGCATTTTTCATACATTAATGCACCTTTTCCTATTTTCGTGTAAAATTAGGAAATAAAAACTTTTTTATAAGGCAGGTACGAAAATGAGAACAGCTATTGTTACTGATAGTACAGCATATATACCGAAGCATATTCGTGAAGAACTCAATATACATATGATTCCATTAAATGTGATTTTTGGAACGAATTCTTATCAAGAAGAAGCAGAAATTACAGCGGATGACTTTTATGTAAAAGTACGTGAACATGAAGAACTTCCAAAAACTTCTCAACCAGCAATTGGAAAATTTGTGGAGCTATTTGAAGAACTGGCAAAAGAATACGATGCGGTGATTTGTATCCATCTTTCAAGCGGAATTAGCGGGACATATCAAACAGCAACGACAGCTGGGCAAATGGTCGAAGGGATAAACGTATATACGTATGATTCTGAAATTAGTTGTGAAGTACAAGGGTTTTATGTGCGTGAAGGTGCAAGAATGGTAAGCGAAGGAAAGGCGCCAGAAGAGATTTTAGCTAGGTTTGATGAAATGAAGCAAACAATAGATGCTTATTTTGTTGTTGATGATCTCCATCATTTGCAACGCGGTGGCCGTTTAAATAGCGCGCAAGCATTTATTGGTAGCTTATTGCAAGTAAAGCCAGTTTTATATTTTAGAGATAAAGTTATTATCCCGTTTGAAAAAATTCGCACACGCAAAAAGGCACTAAAGCGTATCGTTGAAATTTTCGATGAACATGCGAGTAAAGGTATGCCGATGGAAGCTGTTATCATTCATGCAAATCGTGAAGAAGAAGCGAAAGAGTGGCAGCAAGAATTAGAGGAAAAGTACCCTCATGTTACAATCCGCATCAGTTATTTTGGTGCTGTAATTGGAACGCACTTAGGAGAGGGATCACTAGGTCTAGGGTGGTATACAAAATAATAAAAATGTAAAAGCTCTCTTTTTGTAGAGAGTTTTTTACGGATATACGTATGCCTATTTGACAAGTTAATATTTTGAAGTGATAAAATTTAATTTATATAAATACGGATTGAAAGACCGACATAAAGTGAAACTTTAATCAGTGGGGGGCTCCATCCCCCACTGATTATTAGCCCTCGCCAATCGGGCTTTTAGGGACAGTACCTTTTTTAGCCCTATTCCATGTGAAAACAGAAGGAGAAAATGAGTGGGAGTCTCCTTGTGTTCTTCATAGTCGCAATTTATATGTTGGGAAATCAAAATGCATTTATAAAAAATAAGGAAAGTTTTATTACTTACTTTTTATAAGAAACTATTTTATAATAAAGAGGAGGTGAAACATATGGAGCATAATTCTTGTTTATGTCCAAAGTTTGAGTCGGCTTTTACACTTCTTAGTAAAAAGTGGACGGGTTTAATTATTAAATCTTTGTTAGAAGAGCCGAAGCGATTTAGAGAAATTGCGGATATTATCCCAAATATGAGTGATCGTATGTTGTCAGAGCGTTTAAAAGAATTAGAGAGTGAAGGTGTAGTCGTTCGTAATGTGTACCCAGAAGTACCTGTTAGAATCGAATACGGATTAACAGACAAGGGAAAAGCATTAGAAAGTGTTATGAATGAAGTCCAAAATTGGGCTGAAAAATGGGTGAAATAATAGATTGTTCGATGAATAGAGAGAAAAAAGCACAAGGAGTGTTCCTTGTGTTTTTTTTTATAACAAATGTATGACAATTGTACAAAAAAACAGCGCGATTCCCTTAAGATTCTACAAGAAAATACAGGATTAGAAGGGAAATGTCAGGAAATTACAAACGTAATATTACATTTATTTTACAAAATCGTAACATTGATAAAATATCTCCCGAAATATGGTATAAATTTTAATAGATTATATACGGAAAAGAAAAAAAGAAAGCGGTGTAAAAACAAAATGAAAAAGCTAAAAATGGCATCTTGCGCATTGGCTGCAGGATTTATGATGTTTTCAGTGGTAACACCAAATGTATTTGCGGAAAAGATTGAGGATGTAAAAACACAAATTAACACACAAAATGATACTTTACATAAGCAACAACAAGAACGTGACGAGCTTCAAAAACAAATGACCGACTTAAATAAAACGGTTCAAGATTTAGATACGTCTGTTCAAGAAAATGCAGCAAAACTTGATGAAACAACGAAAAAAGTTGAAGAAACACAAGCATTAATCGAGAAGAAAAATCAAAACATTGCAGATTTACAAACGAAAATTGCAAAACGTGAAGAGTTATTAAGAAAGCGTTTAGTAGCGCTTCAAGAGCAACCAAATACAAACGTTGTAACAGAAGTTGTTGTAAACTCTAAAAACATTGCAGATTTAGTAGATCGTTTAACTTCTGTTTCGAAAATTCTTGAATCTGATGAAGATATCATGACAACACAACAACAAGATCAAGCAACTGTGAAAAAAGATGTTGAAACGGTAAAAGAAAAACAAAAAGAATTAAAAGAAGCGCAAGTAAAAATCGAAACTGCAAAGAAAGAACTTGATGCTGAAAAAGCGAAAAAACAAGAAGCAGTGAACGATTTAAGCGGTAAAATGGATACAGTTGTAAACAGCATGACAAGCACAGAGGGTCAATTAAAAGAGCTTGAAAAGCAAGCATTATACTTACAACAACTAGCTGAAAAAGAAGCACAAGAAAAAGCAGCGCAAGAAGCTGCTGCGAAGAAACAAGCAGAGCAAGCTCAGCAACCGGCACAACAAACTGCACCAGCAAATAATGGTGAACAAGCTAAGAAAGAAGATGTTAAGCCAGCACCAGCACCAGCGCCTGCAAATAATGGTGGACAAGCTAAGAAAGAAGAAACTAGACCAGCACCAGCTCCAAAAGGTGGGGTAATTGAAAAAGCGGAAAGTTTAATTGGTATGAAATATGTATGGGGAAGCTCTTCACCGTCAAACGGCGGATTTGACTGCAGCGGTTTAGTCTCGTATGTGTATGGATTAGGGCATCAAACTACTTCTAGTTTATGGGGTTCTGTACAAAAAATTAGCGCATCTGAAGCGCAACCAGGTGACCTTATCTTCTTGCAAGGTACTTACAGAGCAGGTGTATCTCACGTTGGAATTTACATTGGTAACGGTCAAATGATTCATGCTGCTGATGAGAAAACAGGCGTTACTCGCGGTAGCGTAAATAGCAGTTATAACCAAGCTCATTTCTTAGGTTACGGTAGATTATAAGATTTTTAACTAAATAAAACATGTGTATAAAGTCGATAGCTTACTATTTTAAAAGTAGGTTATCGGCTTTTTTGGTTTTTTACGAGAGAAAGAGAAAGGATTATAGTAGAGCTATATAAATATAAATACGCATAGAAAGACCGACATAAAACCATTCCTTTTAGGTGGGAGAGAGTATCCGCTTATGGATAGGAGCGGTCAGTGCCTTTTTTAGCCCCATGCCAAGTAAAAACAGAAGGAGAAAATGAGTGGAGAACTTCTTTTGTTTTCATAACCGCGACTTATATGCTGAAAAATCAAAACGGATTTATATAGGGGGCGTTACTATGCTAGTAGGAAGACAAATGCTACGAGAAGAACTTCCATTTTCGAAAGATGAACTAGATCGTTTGGAAAGACAAGGAGATATTTCTTTGGAAAGAGGTGTAATAAAGAAATCGTCACATTATGTATGTCAGCGCTGCGGAAATGCAGAACCGCGGTTATTTGCATCATTTCTATGTAAACGATGCAACCAAATGTGCACGTATTGCCGAAAGTGCATCACGATGGGGCGAGTGGGAGAATGTACAGTGCTCGTTCGAGATATACGAGATGTAGTATGGGAAAGTTTGCCGAATCCTTTACGGTGGGAGGGCCATTTATCAGCTGGGCAGGAGAGAGTAGCTAGCGGAGTAACAGAAGCAGTACACCAAAAAGAATCTTTTTTTATATGGGCAGTATGTGGAGCTGGTAAGACAGAGATGCTTTTTTATGGTATAGATGAAGCTTTACAAAAAGGCGAGCGGGTTTGTATTGCAACGCCGCGGACTGATGTGGTGTTAGAGCTCGCACCCCGTTTGCAAACTGTTTTTCCAGATGTACCGATTGCTGCGTTATATGGTGGTAGTTTGGACCGTGAAAAGGAAGCAAGGCTCATCGTTTCTACAACGCACCAGTTGCTTCGTTATTATAGAGCATTTGATGTTATGATTGTGGATGAAATTGATGCTTTTCCATATGCGATGGACAAGATGCTTCATCATGCAGTAGAGCAAGCGAGTAAAGAGCGAGCTGCGCAAATTTATTTAACTGCAACTCCGGAAGAAACATGGAAACGTAAGCTATGGAGTGGTAAACAAAAAGGTGTAATCATTCCGGGGCGTTATCATCGTCAGCCTTTGCCAGTCCCAAGGTTCCGGTGGTGCGGTAATTGGAAAAAGGCGTTAAAACGAAAAGAAATCCCGCATGTTGTTTTTGAATGGCTAAAGTATTATCTCCTTAAACAATCTCCTATTTTTCTATTTGTTCCTCACGTACGTTATATTGATGAAGTAAGTGTATTATTAAAAAAATTAGATGATCGCATTGAAGGTGTTCATGCTGAGGATCCAAAGCGAAAAGAAAAGGTAGCTTCGTTCCGAAAAGGAAATATCCCATTATTAGTAACGACGACGATTTTGGAACGCGGCGTGACGGTAGAGAATTTACAAGTAGCGGTGTTAGGGGCGGAAGAGGTCATTTTTTCGGAAAGTGCACTTGTACAAATTGCTGGCAGGGCCGGCAGAAGTCATCGCAGGCCAGATGGTGATATTCTTTATTTTCATTATGGAAAAACAGAAGCAATGATACGCGCAAAAAAACATATTCAATTTATGAATAAAAAGGCAAAGCAAGAAGGGTTGATACATTAATGCATTGTCTACTTTGTCATGATTTTATTTCAGAAAGCGTTAGCTGGTATTCTTTTTTTATTCAGTCTGACAGGCGGTGTATATGTGAGCGATGTGAACGGAAACTTTCCTATATTATAGGAGAAATTTGTGATGACTGCGGCAGACCATTTGAGTCTCTGTCAGAGGAGTATAGAGAAGGTAACCTTTGCAAGGATTGCGTAAGATGGCAGGAAGAGAGAAAGTTTCTACCTATAAAAAATCGATCTGTGTACGTCTATAATGATTGGATGAAGGAAGTATTAGCTCAGTTTAAATTTCGTGGGGATGCTGAGCTTGTTCGTATTTTTCATGCGCACTTTGTAGCTACATTTCGTAAGTATTTTTCAGACTGTCATGCGATGATTCCGATTCCGCTTAGTAAGGAGCGAGAATACGAGCGTGGTTTTAATCAAGCGGAATTGTTAGCATCTTGTTTACCACTTAGTTTTCTACAAACATCTTTAAGTAGAAAAGACACGGAAAAGCAAAGTAAAAAGAAACGTATAGAGAGGCTTTCAGTAGCGAATCCCTTTTATTTTCACAAAGAAGAAATGTTTATTGGGCAGCATCTTTTACTCATTGATGATGTGTATACGACAGGAATTACGGTTAGGCAAGTTGCAAAGTGCCTGTATGATGCAGGTGCTCGAAAAATTTCTAGCCTTACTCTTTGCCGTGGGTAATATATGTATGTCGAAAGATACAATAAAAAGGCGACAAGACTTCTTTGACTTGATATGTTGTCATTCGTTATAGTCAAATTATGGGGTAAATGCCCTTATTTTTAGAGTGAAGGGAATGGAACGAACATGCAAGGAAGAGTAAAGTGGTTTAATGCAGAAAAAGGATTTGGGTTTATCGAGCGTGAAGACGGTGATGATGTTTTTGTTCATTTTTCTGCAATTCAACAGGATGGGTATAAGTCGTTAGAAGAGGGACAAAAAGTAGAATTTGACATTGTAGATGGTGCGCGTGGACCACAAGCAGCGAATGTTGTGAAATTATAATTTCGAACGAAGAGTTTTGTGAGAAACATAGAGCTGGGGTTGTGGCAACGGTTTATATATATTCAATTTGATCTTCCAAAATATAAATTGCGGCTATGAAGAACAGAAGGAGACTTTCACCTATTGTCCCCTTCTGTTTTTTTTGCGTGGCATGGGGAAAAAGTCCTGTCCGCTCTTATGCAAAGACGGACGCTCGTTCTCACCAAAAAGAAATGGTTGTATATGGTTCTTTCAATTTATAACTTTAATTTGATTTCACGGCACATAAATTACGGTTATGAAAGACAAACAGAGACTTCCGCCCATTGTCTCCTTGTGTTCTTACATGGCACGGGGCTAAAAAAGTCCCTGCCCGCTACTAGCCATGGGCGGATGCTCCCTCCCACCTAAAAGAGATGGTTGTGTTTTCGGTCGGTCTTTCCGTTCAAATGATAAAAATGTTGTCAAAAAGTTGTTTCTTTTCTGTAACGAATTGTCCATACTTATATTCGTTATTTACGATGTTAATAGGGTAAAATGTAAATAGAAACGATGCATCTTTTCTTTTCAACAAAAAACGATAAAAAATTTCAATTTCCCTAACTTTTTCAAAAAAGTTAGCAGGATTTTTTAAGCCATTGTCGAAATTGTATACATAGGCTTGAAAGGAGGAATTCATCTATGAAATTCAACATTCGTGGTGAAAATATTGAAGTAACTCCAGCATTAAAGGAATATGTAGAGAAAAAACTTAGCAAATTAGAGCGTTATTTTGATACATTCCCAGAGGTTAAAGTTAATTTAAAAGTATACTCTGACAAGCAACGTGTCGAGGTAACAATCCCATTTACAGATTTATTACTTCGTGCAGAAGAAACTCATAGCGATATGTACGCTGCAATTGATTTAGTGGTTGATAAAGTTGAGCGACAAATTCGTAAACATAAAACAAAAGTAAATCGTAAATTACGTGAAAAAGGCTCTCCGAAAACTGCATTTATCCTTACAGAGCCAGCGGCAACGTTGGAGGAAGTGAAAGAGGATGAATTAGAGCTTGTACGTACAAAACGATTTGATTTAAAACCAATGGATGTTGAAGAAGCCATTTTACAAATGGATATGTTAGGTCATAACTTCTTCGTCTTCACAAATGCGGATACAAATGAAACTAATGTTGTCTATGGCCGTAAAGATGGAAAATATGGATTAATTGAAACAAAATAATAAGTAAAGAACGCAGCTGTAAAAGGCTGCGTTTTTTTATTGTTTATAAAATGTTTTACGTGTAGACTGATGAAACATATGAAAGTCTTTGAGTTTTCACTCTGTTATTTTTGGGAAGACATACCGCTGTCTCAGAATGGAACAGGAAACAAAGAAGTTTAGTAAAGGATGAAATCGCTATAAAACGCCTATTAATCAAAATTTCAGCTAATTTAGGCTATGCGTTTGGCCAGTTGTTGTCATAGCTATAAAACAAGTGTTACAATTATCATTAGGTTTATACTTTTTTTGTTTTTTTAATTAGGAGAGAAAATGCTAGAAAATAAATTTGCGTTTTATAACGACTGATTAGTGAGCAGAAATATAGAGCACGATCGGAAGTTTTATTTTAATAAAAGAGGAGCGTATTTCCTATGATCGGTATTTTAAAAAAGGTGTTTGATGTAAACCAGCGCCAAATTAAACGTATGCAGAAATCTGTGGATCAAATAGAAGGGTTTGAATCATCGATTCAATCGTTAACTGACGAACAATTAAAAGGGAAAACAATTGAATTTAAAGAGCGTCTTACGAAAGGCGAGACAGTAGACGATTTATTACCAGAAGCTTTTGCGGTTGTTCGTGAAGCAGCGACACGCGTTCTTGGTATGCGCCCCTATCCTGTGCAATTAATGGGTGGTATTGCCTTACATGAAGGGAATATCTCTGAGATGAAAACAGGGGAAGGTAAAACATTAACTTCTACTTTACCGGTTTATTTGAATGCTTTAACAGGTAAAGGTGTTCATGTTGTTACAGTCAATGAATATTTAGCGCAGCGTGACGCAGGGGAAATGGGACAACTACATGAGTTCCTTGGCTTAACAGTAGGAATTAACTTGAATAGCATGTCACGTGAAGAAAAGCAAGCTGCTTACGCTGCTGATATCACATATAGTACAAACAACGAGCTTGGTTTTGACTATTTGCGTGATAACATGGTGCTATATAAAGAGCAACGTGTTCAGCGTCCGCTTCATTTTGCAATCATTGATGAAGTCGATTCCATTTTAGTTGATGAAGCGCGTACGCCGCTTATCATTTCTGGACAAGCACAAAAATCAACAGAACTATATATCTTTGCAAATGCATTTATTCGTACGTTAGAAAATGAAAAAGATTACTCATTTGACGTGAAAACGAAAAATGTCATGTTAACAGAAGACGGGATTACGAGAGCAGAGAAAGCTTTCCATATTGAAAACTTATTTGATTTAAAACACGTTGCACTTCTTCACCATATTAATCAGGCGCTTCGTGCACACGTTGTAATGCACCGCGATACAGATTATGTTGTACAAGAAGGCGAAATTGTAATTGTAGACCAATTCACTGGTCGTCTTATGAAAGGCCGCCGCTATAGTGAAGGTTTACACCAAGCGATTGAAGCAAAAGAAGGCGTAGAAATTCAAAATGAAAGTATGACATTAGCAACCATTACATTCCAAAACTATTTCCGTATGTACGAAAAGTTATCAGGTATGACTGGTACAGCGAAAACGGAAGAAGAGGAATTCCGTAACATTTATAATATGAATGTTATCGTGATACCAACAAACAGACCAGTTGTTCGTGATGACCGTGCCGATTTAATTTTCAAAACGATGGAAGGAAAATTCAATGCGGTTGTTGAGGATATTGTAAAACGCCATAAGCAAGGGCAACCAGTTCTTGTTGGTACAGTTGCAATTGAAACATCTGAACTTATTTCAAACATGTTAACACGTAAAGGTGTACGTCATAACGTCTTGAATGCGAAAAACCATGCGCGTGAAGCAGATATTATTACAGAAGCAGGATTTAAAGGCTCTGTAACGATTGCGACAAACATGGCTGGTCGTGGTACGGATATTAAACTAGGCGAAGGTGTAAAAGAAGCTGGTGGCCTAGCGGTTATCGGTACAGAACGTCATGAAAGTCGTCGTATTGATAATCAGTTACGTGGTCGTTCTGGTCGTCAAGGAGACCCTGGTGTGACGCAGTTCTACTTATCAATGGAAGATGAATTAATGCGCCGCTTCGGTGCAGATAATATGAAAGCGATGATGGATCGCCTTGGTATGGATGATTCACAGCCAATCGAAAGTAAAATGGTATCTCGTGCTGTAGAATCTGCGCAAAAACGTGTAGAAGGAAACAACTACGATGCACGTAAACAGCTCTTGCAGTATGACGATGTACTTCGCCAACAACGTGAAGTAATTTATAAGCAACGTCAAGAAGTAATGGAATCTGAAAACTTACGAGGCATTATCGAAGGTATGATGAAATCTACTGTAGAACGTGCTGTTGCCCTTCATACGCAAGAGGAAATTGAAGAGGATTGGAACATTAAAGGTCTGATTGACTACTTAAATACAAACCTTCTTGAGGAAGGTGATGTTAAGGAAGAAGAATTACGTCGTCTTGCACCAGAAGAAATGAGCGAGCCAATCATTGCAAAATTAATAGAGCGTTATGATGAAAAAGAAAAACTTCTACCAGAAGAACAAATGCGTGAATTTGAAAAGGTTGTTGTATTCCGCGTTGTAGATACAAAATGGATGGATCATATCGATGCGATGGATCATCTTCGTGAAGGTATTCATTTACGTGCTTACGGTCAAATTGACCCGCTTCGTGAATACCAAATGGAAGGATTCGCAATGTTTGAATCCATGATCGCTTCCATTGAAGAAGAGGTTTCTCGTTACATTATGAAAGCAGAAATCGAACAAAACTTAGAGCGCCAAGAAGTAGCTCAAGGTGAAGCAGTTCATCCGAAAGATGACGGTGAAGAAGTGAAAAAGAAACCAGTCGTAAAAGGTGAACAAGTAGGACGTAACAACCTATGCAAATGTGGCAGTGGTAAGAAATATAAAAACTGCTGTGGTATTGGGAAATAAGGAAAAGTGGCGCCGACTGTTCAGCCCCGTTGGCTAAGGTTCTTTCTTGTGCGGAAGGTTCTTAGACATGAGGGGCTAGGAGGCAGAACTGGATTAAAAGAAAAGCGGAAGCGGCTCGTTCAGAATATCAGGCGCTCCAAATCGATCTTACACGAAATTTTATTTTCAAAATGGAAAAGTTTTAAAAATATCCATATAATAAAAAGGGACAAACTCTCTCTGTAATAAGCGGAGGGAGTTTCCCTTGTTTTATATAAAAGCGATAGCAATTACATAGAGGTGAAGAGCATGGAATTAGTAGAAATTAGGCAAGAATTAGAGAAAATGGCTAAGAGATTAGCGGCTTTTAGGGGGTCTCTTTGACCTTCCTACAAAGGAAAAACGCATTGCAGAATTAGAAGAAACAATGATGGGTGCAGGCTTTTGGGATGATCAACAAGGCGCACAAACTGTAATTAATGAAGCGAATGCGTTAAAAGAAATGGTTGGGAAGTTTCGTCAGTTAGATGAAACATTCGAAAATTTAGAAGTGACACATGAACTTTTAAAGGAAGAATATGATGAAGATTTACATGAGGAATTAGAATCTGAAGTGAAATCTTTAGTTCGAGAAATGAATGAGTACGAGCTTCAGCTATTATTAAGCGATCCTTATGATAAAAATAATGCAATTTTAGAACTACATCCAGGTGCTGGTGGAACAGAATCACAAGACTGGGGTTCTATGCTATTACGTATGTATACACGCTGGGCTGAAAAACGCGGGTTTAAAGTAGATACAGTCGATTATTTACCAGGCGATGAAGCAGGAATCAAAAGTGTAACATTGTTAATTAAAGGTCATAACGCTTACGGTTACTTGAAAGCAGAGAAAGGTGTACATCGTCTTGTACGTATTTCACCGTTTGACTCTTCAGGCCGTCGTCATACATCGTTCGTATCTTGTGAAGTTGTACCTGAATTTAATGATGATATCGAGATTGAAGTGCGTACGGAAGATTTAAAAATAGATACGTACCGTGCAAGTGGTGCGGGTGGACAGCACATTAATACGACGGATTCCGCGGTTCGTATTACACATACGCCAACGAATACGGTTGTAACATGTCAATCCGAGCGTTCGCAAATTAAAAACCGTGAACATGCGATGAAAATGTTAAAGGCGAAATTATATCAAAAGAAATTAGAAGAACAGCAAGCGCAGTTAAATGAAATTCGTGGTGAACAAAAAGAAATTGGCTGGGGTAGCCAAATTCGTTCTTACGTATTCCACCCATACTCTCTAGTGAAAGACCACCGTACAAATACGGAAGTTGGTAATGTACAAGCGGTTATGGATGGAGAAATTGATCCGTTTATTGATGCATATTTACGCTCTCGTATTTCTTAAGAAAAAAAGCCAACGGACTGTTGGCCTATCGTTGAGGAGATAGAGGGGAATAATGAGGTACATCTTGTCTGTATTGATAAGAGAAGGAGGAAGAGGAGTTGGGTGACAACTTCTCTTTTTGATGAGCTTGGTTTTATGATACAAGGTCGTATATTGTTTTGTAAAAAGTAAAAAATATTAAGAAGCAAGCTATAAATGATAAGGAAGCCGTATAGAATTTTTCCTTTTCTGTTTTGTAAAAACAGTATCTTTATAGTAATTTGCATTTGTTCACAGAATTGAAACAATTGGTGAAAGCTTTATATGAGTAGGGTTCTCATCCTTTTTGTAAAAAATATCCTATGGAGGTTGGTTTTTCTATAAGGGGATAGTTATTATAATGGCAAGTGAGAGCTATGTGAAAGTATGGCTATATCAATAATAAGAAGGATATCAACAATGGGGAGCGATATAAGTGAAAAAGAAATTGTTGGCTATTGCATTAGGAACATCATTAGCTTTTACTATAGGAGCATGTGGAAAGAAAGAAGAAAATAAATCTTCTAATCAATCTGCAAGTACAGATAGTGCAGAGCAAATTTTCAAAAAAAGTTGTGCAGGTTGTCATGCTAGCGACTTATCTGGTGCAACTGGACCTGATTTACGAAAAGTAGGCGGTAAATACGACGCGGCGGAGATTGAAAATATTATCAAAAAAGGACGCGGTTCAATGCCAGCGGAACTTATTCAAGGTGAGGATGCAAAAAAAGTATCAGAGTGGTTAGCAGAACATAAGTAAGAAAAGAGGAAGTGGCTTGTTTAGAATAGAAGGAAGAAGCAAAGCCACTGAGCATTCTAGCCGCTAAAGCTAGAACGTAAAAAAAGTGGAGCTGACTGTTTAGCAGTGTTGGCTAAGGGGCTTTTTTGTGTGGAAGGTTCTTAGACATGATGGGCTAAACAGTCAGTTTTTTGGGCTATTTTATAAAAAGCTAGACTTATAAGATGATTCATAAAATGATATAGACTTGTTTATGATATATATGTATCTATTTTGATTTTAAAATAGATAAACTGCTGCTATGAAGAACAAAAGGTGACCTGTACTCGTTTTCTCTCTTTGTTTTAACTTGGCATGGGGTAGGAAAAGGATCTGACTGCTTCTATGCATGGCCGGATGATCTCTCCCATCTAAAAAAGAAAGGGTTTATGTTTGTTTTTTCAATTTGTACTTATATAGTTAGGAATTAACCTTTTATCGAGGAAAGGGAGCTTTGAATAACTGCTTTTTCTTGTTTCTTTTTGCGCTGTAACATAACTGTAACAAAATTGTATCCGAATTGGAAACCTAATGATGTTACAATGTAGTTTGTAGAATTTTGCTGAAACATGTACATAAGCAACAGTGATAGACTGAAACTGCTGTTACTGTTATTTGAAACAACAGAAATACTTTAATAGGTTTGTAGTACAGCAGAGTGTAAGTAAGGGTGGGAGCTTTTGCTTTCATATTCAGATAGACAGAAAAAGTATGTCGAAAAAAATCATTAAGTATTGGGTGATAAATAATGATAAAAATGACGAATGTTTATAAGGAGTATCCAAATGGTATGAAAGCCATCGATGGACTCACAGTTAGCATTAAGCAGGGTGAATTTGTATACGTAGTTGGACCGAGTGGAGCCGGAAAATCTACATTTATTAAGATGATGTATCGTGAAGAAAAACCAACAACAGGATCTATCAATGTGAATGGACTTGTAATTGAAACGTTAGCAGAGCGAGATGTACCATATTTTCGCCGTCAGCTAGGCGTAATTTTCCAAGACTTTAAATTGCTACCTAAATTAACGGTATATGAGAATGTAGCGTTTGCTTTAGAAGTAATTGAAGAAGAGCCTGATGCAATTCGTGAGCGTGTTACTGAAGTACTGGGTCTTGTAAGCCTTGAAGATCGTGCGGACGCACTTCCAACTGAACTTTCAGGTGGAGAACAACAGCGTGTGGCGATTGCAAGGGCGATTGTAAATAAGCCAAAAGTTGTGATTGCCGATGAGCCGACAGGAAACTTAGATATTGATACAGCACTTGATATTATGAGTATCTTTAAACGTATTAATGAGCGCGGTACAACAATTGTTATGGCAACACATAACGCAGATATCGTAAATACAATTCGTCATCGCGTAATTGCGATTGAAGGCGGAAAAATTGTTCGAGATGAGATTGAGGGAGGATACGGATATGAAGACTAAAACCCTTAGTCGGCATTTACGAGAAGGTGTAAAAAATCTATCCCGTAATGGATGGATGACGTTTGCTTCTGTAAGTGCAGTAACAGTTACATTATTACTTGTAGGTGTCTTTTTAACAGCGATTATGAATATGAACCACTTTGCAACGAAAGTGGAGCAAGATGTAGAAATTCGTGTACACATTGATCCAGCGGCGAAAGAAGCGGATCAAAAGAAATTGGAAAAAGATCTTAGCAAAATTGCAAAAGTGGATTCTGTTAAATATTCTTCTAAAGAAGAAGAGTTAAAACGTTTGATTAAAAGCTTAGGTGACAGCGGAAAAACGTTTGAGTTATTTGAGCAAGATAATCCACTTAAAAACGTATTTATTGTAAAGGCGAAAGAACCAACAGATACAGCTACAATTGCGAAAAAAGTTGAAAAAATGCAGTTTGTAAGTACAGTTCAATATGGTAAAGGCCAAGTTGAAAAATTATTTGATACAGTGAACACAGGCCGTAATATTGGGATTTTGTTAATTGCTGGTCTATTATTCACAGCAATGTTCTTAATCTCTAATACAATCAAAATTACAATTTATGCACGAAGCACGGAGATTGAAATTATGAAACTTGTAGGTGCGACAAACTGGTTTATCCGTTGGCCGTTCTTATTAGAAGGTTTATTCTTAGGTGTACTTGGTTCAATTCTCCCAATTGTTGTAATTTTATCTACTTATAATTCGCTTCAAGGTATGTTTAACCAGAAGCTTGGAGGAACGATTTTCGAACTTCTTCCATATAGTCCGTTTGTATTCCAACTTTCCGGTTTATTAGTGTTAATTGGTGCATTAATCGGTATGTGGGGAAGCGTAATGTCAATTCGTCGCTTCTTAAAAGTATAAAAAGTTGCAAACATAATTCGTACAAGCTTATCATATAGTAGAAATAGGTAAAGGCATCACACAATGTGTGATGCCTTTTGCTACACCACCTGTGTGTTCTGGAAAGGGGAATTCCGCATTGAAACGTAGAGTTGCGATTATTGGAATGATTGTTGCATTTTTAATTGGTGCTGGCGGAATGTTTGCAGGTATGTATATGTTTGGAATCAATCCATCATATATGGCGCAAACAATTACAGGCGATAGTGCCAGCACGAAACAAGGGGATTTAGCTAAAATTAATGAGGCGTATGCACTGATTGATTCGCGTTATGTGGAAGACGTGAAGGATGAAAAGCTTGTTGAGGGTGCGATACAGGGTATGTTGTCGACGCTGAAGGACCCTTATTCCACGTATATGGATAAGGAAACAGCGAAGCAATTTACAGAGTCGCTTGATCCGGAGCTTGAAGGTATTGGTGCTGAGGTGAACAAAACGGATGGAAAACTGATCATTGTCTCTCCGATTAAAGGGTCACCAGCAGAAAAAGCAGGCATTAAGCCAAATGATCAAATTTTATCAGTAAATGGAAACAGTGTAAAAGATTTATCACGTGAAGAAGCGGTCTTAAAGATTCGTGGTAAACAAGGAACGGACGTTACGCTTGAGATAAAGCGTTCAGGAGTAGCAGATCCACTAGAATTTAAAATTAAACGTGAAAAAATTCCGATTTTTACTGTGTTTAGTTCTGTAAAGAAAGAGAAGGAGAAAAATATTGGTTATATCCAAATTACATCTTTCTCTGAAAATACAGCGAAAGAATTTAAAGATCAATTAAAAGAACTTGAAAAGAAAGATATAAAAGGCCTTGTCATTGATGTACGTGGTAATCCAGGAGGTTACTTAAATAGCGTACAAGATATTTTAGGATTAATTATGACGGACAAAAAGCCAATGATGCAAGTTGAACAACGAAATGGTGAGAAAAAGAAATTCTCAACTGCATTAAAAGAGAGAAAATCATATCCGATTTCAGTGTTAATTGATAAAGGAAGTGCATCGGCTTCAGAAATTTTAGCAGGTGCATTAAAAGAGGGCGAAGGATATGATTTAGTTGGTGAAAAAACATTTGGAAAAGGTACTGTTCAGCAAGCTGTTCCGTTTAAAGATGGCAGCAATATTAAACTGACAATGTTTAAATGGCTTACACCAGATGGCAATTGGATTCATAAGAAAGGAATTGCCCCAACGGTGGAAGTGAAACAGCCAGATTATTATCATGCAACGCCAATTCAAATTGAGAAAACACTTTCTTATAATTCAAATGATGTACAAGTGAAGCATGCGCAAGAAATGCTGAAAAGTTTAGGATATGTACCTGGACGTGAGGATGGATACTTTAGTAAGGAAACAGAGTCGGCTTTAAAAGCATTCCAAAATGCAAATGAAATGGAAATGACAGGTCAGCTTGATAAGAAGACAGCTGAAGCGATTCAAAATAAAATCATTGAAAAGATTCGTTCTGGTGAAAATGATCTGCAATTGCAGGCAGCATTAAAATTAATGGCGAAATAAGGAAAAATACAGGCATATTATTGCCTGTATTTTTTTGTATGTGTTTATCCCGCTACTTATGAACGGTAACACTTCTATCTCAAAATTTAGAAAAAGAAAAGAAGGTAGATGGGGGATGGAGAAAACGCCACTGATTAAAGTTTCACTTTATGATAAGATAAAAAGAAAGAATAAATGGTGGTGAAGCGATTCGTGGAGGCGTGGTCTTTTGAGATAATGCGAGCAGTTGGGCGTTTTTTCTTACACCCTGCTGTCTATGTATTTTTGATAAGTAGCATTTTTGTTGGATACTTACGTATATTACGAGAACGAAAAGATTTTTCTTTTAAAGTATATGATATTTGGTTTGAACTACGAACATCCTTATTTTCAGGAGTTGGATATGGATTCGTTGTATCCATCATAACAGTTGGAGCCGGACTAGTTATGTCGCAAGCAAGTATATGGATGATTTTAATTTGGACACTAGTATTTGGACTAGCTGCTCAATATAGATATTTATCTTCTGCTTACACATTTGGCGTGGCGATTGTAGCAGCTTTATTATCTTCTAAACTTCCAATCTCTTTCTTACAGCTTGGAGAAGGAGAAGAGAGTACCATTACATCACTTGCCATTTTACTTGGCTTGATGTTAGTAGTAGAAGGATTATTAATTTCGAAAAATGCGGTGCGGCATTCAACGCCTAAAATGCGTAAAGGAAAGCGCGGTTTAAATATTGGACTACATGAATCAAAGCGTTTATGGCTCGTTCCGATTTTTATTCTTGTGCCGGGAGATGCTGTTACACAATTTGTTTCGTGGTGGCCGGTCATTTCTGTTGGTTCACAAACGTATTCCTTATTCCTTGTACCGTTTTTAATTGGCTTTATGCGAACAATTAGAAGTGAGGAACCGACAGAAGCATTATTATTTACAGGAAGACGTATATTTGGTTTAGCGACCCTTGTTCTTGTTTTAGGAGTGATCAGTTATTGGTGGCCTGTTGTAGCTATTCTTGCGATGGGAGTCGCGATGCTTGGTCGCTTTACTATTGCGATGCGGGAACGTATAGCTGATGAAACGTGCCCAGCATATTTTGCAGCGCGCGACGATGGATTAGTTGTATTAGGTATAATTCCGAATACAGTCGGTGTAGAAATGAATCTGAAGCCCGGAGAGGTTATTACGAAAGTAAACGGTGTAATTCCTAAAAGTGCAGAAGAGTTTTATGATGCGCTTCAGTCCAAGACGACAGGGGCATTTTGTAAGTTAGAAGTACTTGATACAAAAGGCGAGCTCCGCCTTGCTCAAACGGCACTATATGCAGATGGACATCATGAATTGGGAATTGTGTTTGTAGAACAGAATCATAAGTGGGATACGGAAGCAGTGTAATTTAAAAGACCTTGTATATGTAATTTTAACAGAATTAGCGTACCATATAGGTAGGTAAGAAAAAGATACATATATAGGAGGCTGTAAAAAATGATCGTAACAACAACTTCTGTTATTCAAGGGAAAGAAATTATCGAGTACATTGATATCGTAAACGGTGAAGCAATTATGGGTGCAAATATCGTCCGCGACTTATTTGCTTCTGTTCGTGACATTGTCGGTGGCCGTTCGGGTGCATATGAAAGTAAATTAAAAGAAGCACGTGATATTGCGATGGAAGAGATGAAATCTCTTGCGAAGCAAAAAGGTGCAAACGCGATTGTTGGCATTGACGTAGACTATGAGGTAGTTCGCGAAGGGATGTTAATGGTTGCGGTAAGTGGAACAGCTGTCCGTGTGTAGAATATAAAGAAAGAAGCCGTGCTTAATGCACGGCTTTTTGTATGCTTGCTTATGTCGTATATTGTCGAAGTGCCGATATATTTGCAGCATCCTAGCATGTCGAATCATCGATATTTCTTGGGAAATGGCAGCGGCCTCGTCGAGATATAGGGAAGACATTAGAGTGCTTCCTTACAATTCCTGATTTTCTCCAATAACTGCTCATATTCTTGTTCAAGAATTGTAACATCATCCTGTCGATCAGGCATCGAAATCCGACTGATGATTTCTGTTAATTTTGTTTGCAATCGCAACAGTTCTTGCTCGGTAGTGTTTACAGAAGTTTGTTCTGTTCGATTCATATATGGAAGCTTCCTGCTCAAGAGCATGAGCGATCTTTAAGCGCATTCGTTCACCGCCACTCATTGCATCTGAAACGTTTGAAATGTTCCACTTTCCTTTTGCAAAAGTGGAAGTATCCTCCAATGTTTCCTCGCTAAATTGAGGGATAATGGCGATCGAACCATAATGTGAGACAGAACCTTCGTCCGGCTCTATTTCTTTGCTTAATATTTGTAGTAGCTTAGATTTTCCGGCTCCATTGACTCCGACAATGCCGATGCGGTCATTTCCTTGAATTTCAAGCGATTGTACTGTAAATATAGTGCGGTCACCAAAGTTTTTTTCAATATTGCGTGCGAATAAAATGGTCATAAAAAAACCTCCCTAGTTTCACTAGAGAGGATAGACGTCACCCATAGATGTAAAAAAGTGTGTAGAAATAAGCGATGCACATATTTTTACACGATCGCGATAAAAGAAAGTATCGACAAATGGACAGACTAATCCTCTTCTAGTTTTCATCATTTTGTTTCACTATGCGTGATGGATGAATAAATAAGAGAATTAGAACTTCATTGGCCGGGTTACCTTCCTTTCATAATGTTATTTTTATTGTATGCGTATACAAAGAGATTTGGCAAACTAGTTTCTGGTTATTATTTCCGGAATTGTTCATTGTATAGTTTCGCTTTTGCTAATACTTCTTTATCGTTTGAAATTTCATCCGGTGCATTAGCATCACCGATAATGTAGCCTTCAAAAGAAGAACCGATAAAATCAAAGATGTATTGAAATTGTGCGATAAGTGGTAATGCTTTTAACTTTGGATTATCTCCACCAACAATGACAACGTACATCTTTTTTTCTTTCATCTTTTCTTTAAAATGAAGGGATCTATCACGTAAACTTTGTGACCAGCGATCAACAAAGTTTTTCATATGTCCGCTCATCCCATACCAATATAGAGGTGTAGCGAAAATAATTGTGTCGTGTTCTAGCATTTGCTCAATTAGGTTTTGGTAATCATCATCTACTGGTTGAAATCCTTCTGCTTCATGACGTTGGTCTGTAATAGGATGAACGGTATGATCTCGTAAATAAACTTGTTCTGCATCGATACCATCAATCATCATGTGTGTAAGGGCTTCTGTATTTCCATTTGAACGGGAGCTTCCGTGTATAACGAACATATGTAATCATTCCTTTTCCTTCGTTTTTTTTAGGAGTGAAACATGCTTCTGTATATTCGCTTGAATATTGGAGAGCAGTGAAATTTGCTTTGTTACCTCAGCCAGCTTTTCTTCGTAAAGTGTAAGAATACTACTGCATGGATTTTCGTATAATTGTGGTTCAATTTCTAAGCAGCGCAGCATTCTTGCAGTTTCTTCTAAATTTAAGCCGAGCTGTAAGTACATCTGAATGAGTTCAACTTTTCTGGTGGCACTTGCCTCAAAATCACGATAGCCATTTGTAAGGCGTTTCGAAGGAAGCAACCCTTTTTCTTCATAATGCCTTAATGAACGTTCACTGACGCCAGTTCGCTTTGATAATTCTCCAATTCGCACTGCATTTCACTCCTTTCGTATATATTGTAAACCTTCACACTAATGTGAAGGTCAACTCTGTTTTTGTGCAAATGAATGAACGTGGTCTAAAAAGACTTGAATGGCTTTGGAAGGAATAAAGTATTTGCCACGAACGATAGAGAAAGGACGGATGAGTTTTTCGTTTGGAACTTCGACATGGAAAAGTTCTTTTGCTTGTAGCTCTTTCCTTACGGTCCAGTCAGAAAGAATTGCAATGCCGAGCCCAGCAGCAACGGCTTCTTTTACGCTTTGAATGCTGCTAAATGTAAAGAAACGCTTCATTTTTAAATGGTGCTGATGGATAAAACGATCGCTATAGGCGCGTGTTCCAGATCCCATCTCCCTGAGAATCCATACTTGATCTTGAAGTGAAGCTTCGTTAATTGCATGTGCACCCAGAAGAGGATGTTTTGGTGGAACGACTAGTTTCATTTCATCTTTCATAAAAGTCTCTACATCTATATCAGTGTATACGACTTGACCCTCTACTAAGCCAATATCGATTTGGTTGGAACGAATGCTTTGGAGAACTTCTTCTGTGTTGGAGATAAACGTGTGTACTTCCACACGCGGATTTTCATTGGCGTAGCGTGCTAATATTTTTGGGAGTAAATATTCACCAATTGTAAAACTTGCCCCGATGCGCAGTGTACCTGTAACAACGTTATGTAGTTCGTTAATTTCTTGTTTTGCTTCTTCATAAAGGGATAGCATTTGCTTCGCATGTATGTATAGAATATTGCCAGCTTCCGTAACTTGGACGTGTTTTGGAGAACGCTGAATGAGCGTAGTGCCAAATTCGTTTTCTAAATTGCGAATATGCATGCTGACGCCAGGCTGAGAGAGATTGAGCAATTCTGCCGCACGAGAGAAATGCTTTTGTTCTACGACGGTCACAAATATTTTTAAAATATCGACGTTCATGATGTTTGCTCCTTTGCTCTTTTATTATTGATCTAGAGAGTAGCTTCGGCTTTTCTATTGTCTAGCTCCAGCAGCTAAAATCTCCGGTCGTTTCGTCCCCTCGGACCAGGCGAAAAGTGCCTCGTCCGAGGGGGCCCCAACGCTCTGCGATTTTGAACGAGCCGCCTCCATTTTTTTAGTTTATCATAAGTTTTTCTGATGGTTGAGATTGAATATTGGTATTAAACTTATTATTGGAATGCTTTTATAATGGAAGTATAAGAAACATGCATGTTTTAATACGATTATTGGAGTGATCCAAAGTGGAACAAACACTTGTTATACAAAAGAAGAAGCGTCTCGGTTTTTCGCAAGGGATTGGGATTACATTGTTGATTGCGATTAGCGCGAAATATTTAGCGGAGCTTCCATTTTTAAATATTATGGGCCAATTAGTTATCGCTATTCTAATTGGAATGATTTGGAGAGCTACAATTGGTGTTCCAAGCGAAGCGATAGCGGGAACGAATTTTGCGAGTAAGAAGTTACTTCGCTTCGGAATTATTTTGCTAGGTATGCGATTAAATCTTGTTGATATTGCAAAGGCTGGGCCAAAGGTGCTAGTTATTGCAGCGATTGTCATTGCTTTTACACTTGTTGTTGTATACGCATTAACACGTGTTTTTAAAGTAGATAAAACACTTGGGATTTTAACAGCATGCGGGACGGCAATTTGCGGCGCGGCCGCGGTCGTGGCAATTGCACCGCAAGTGAAAGCGAAGGACGATGAAACAGCGGTCGGTGCAGCGATTATTGCTATTTTAGGTACAATTTTTACGTTGATTTATACTTTATTATACCCAGTTCTTGGATTATCCCCGTATGGTTACGGTGTATTTTCTGGAGCGACGCTGCATGAGATTGCACATGTCATCGCTGCTGCGGCGCCAGGTGGAAGCGCGTCTGTTGATATTGCGGTTATTGTAAAATTAACGCGTGTTGCCATGCTTGTACCAGTAGCGATTTTAATTGGCTTATGGTTTAAGCGTAGTGAGGGAAATGGGCAAAAAGGCTCTTGGCGTGATATTCCGATTCCGTGGTTTATCTTAGGGTTCTTGGCAATGAGTGCATTTCATTCATTAGGTGTTATACCGGAAGTGGTAGCAGGCTATATCGTAATTCTTGCTTATATGCTCATTGCGATGGCAATGGCGGGACTTGGTTTAAATGTAGAATTTACGACATTCCGTAAATTAGGAAGTAGAGCATTTGTAGCTGGATTGGTAGGATCTGTTTGCCTTTCTGTTCTTGGGTATATTCTCGTATATGCGTTAGGCTTTATGTAAGGTAACCAAAAGAGACATAGTGAATATGTCTCTTTTTTGAATTTTTTTACAAAAACACTTGAAAGTTACGTTACGTCATCTTTTATAATGAAAGAGGAAAGGGTGATGGAAATGATCTCGATTCAAGAACTTACAAAGGAAACAGAAGTTACGGTAAGAACACTTCGTTATTATGATCAAATTGATTTGTTGAAACCAAGCGGGAAAACAGAAGGTGGACACCGTTTATATAGTGAAGGGGACGTCATTCGTTTGCAACAAATTTTATTTTTAAAAGAAATGGGTTTCTCGTTAAAAGAGATTATGAATATACTAATGACAGATGAATTTAGCTTAAGAGAATCATTGGAAAAACAGCTTGAGTTTGTACAAGAAGAGCAGAAAAAGTTTAATCGGATGGAACGGATTTTACAAGCTGTTGTGTATTCGGCTGAGTTAGAGGGAGAGTTAGATTGGAAAATTATGTTCGAACTTATTCAACTTTCGAGGCAGTCTCCTCGTATACGTGAAATATTTCAAAAGCAAGTGTTTTCAGAGGGTGAGCAAAAACTTCTTCGCAATTTGCCAAATATGAGCGAGGAGGATGAGAATGTTCGAGAATGGGTAGATGTGTTAAAACAGTTACGCAGCTTTATGAAAGAAGAGAAGGATGCATCTCATGATGCCGTGCAAGAAACTATAAAAAAGCTAATGGCTAAGTGTTTGGAGATGGCAAATGGGGATGAAGCATTTCTAGATAAATTATGGGAAGTACGAAAGTCAAAAGAAGACTCGCAGAAGATGAATATGTATCCAATTGAAGAGGAGCTTCTAGTGTATATGGATGAGGCTTTTCGTATATATGATGAGAAGGAGCGCGGAAAATGAGTATACTTGCAGAGTATCGTTGGTATTTCTTAATTGGTGCAGAAATTGTATTTTGGATATCAGCAATTGGTTTCTTTTTACTTCGTTACGGATTTCGATTACGGAAAGCTAGTTTCATTGCTGGCATTGTGTTACTTCTCAATGAAGTTTTTATTTTAGCTTTAGGTGTCATGGATTATTATGAAACTGGTAAGTTTTCTAACTTTCAAATCATTACATTAGTGATATTGCTATATGCACTCTTTTATGGGAAAAAAGATTTAAAGAAATTAGATATACGTGTACAGAAACTCGTTGCAAGGTGGCGGAATGAACCACTTACACATATAGAAGAACCACTAGAGCTAACAGGCTGGGCTTACACAAAGCAGGAGATTGGAGAATGGAGTTTACATCTCGTTTTGTTTATCGTTGTTCATATTGTCTTTTTCTTTATGTATGGATTCGTGCCGATTGAACAGTGGGGAAATTGGCTTGAAAAAGGAATTGTGTTAAATGAGGCAGCCAGCCGTGTGAGTCAAGTTTGGGGAATTGTATTTTTAGTTGATACGGTAATTACATTTTCATATGTGTTTTTTCCAAAAAAAGAAAAAAAGCTGCTGTCCTAATGGGACAACAGCTTTTTCATTATGCAACGTCTTCTTTTTGTTCATTTTGTAGCGTACTATTTTTGTAACCGTAACTGAAGTAGACAACAAGTCCAATTACAAGCCATACTGCAAAGCCAATCCATGTTGTTGCTGGGAGCTGCAATGCTAGATATCCACAGAATAGAACAGCTAAAGCAGGAATCCATGGTACTAATGGTACTTTAAAAGCACGTGGTAGTTCTGGTTGTTTTTTGCGTAAGATGATTACCCCAATGGATACAACGATGAATGCGAATAGTGTACCGATATTTGTTAATTCTGCTAGTTTGTTTAAAGGAATGAAACCAGCAAAGAAAGCAACCATAGTTGCAGTAATCCAACTATTGATAACAGGTGTTTTTGTTTTCTTGTTCACGCGAGAAAGTACTTTTGGTAGTAAGCCATCGCGGCTAATTGCGTAAAATAAACGTGTTTGTCCATATAACATAACGAGTAATACAGTTGTAATTCCAGTAATTGCTCCTAAAGAAATGAAACCTGCGATCCAATCTTGTTGGATGTATTGTAGTGCAAATGCAACAGGGTTTTTAACACCTAACTGATCGTAAGGCACAATTCCAGTTAAAATTAATGAAACAACGATATATAAAATTGTACAGATTGTTAAAGAAGCAATAATGCCGATTGGCATGTTACGCTGTGGGTTTTTTACTTCTTCAGCAGCTGTTGATACAGCGTCAAATCCGATGTAAGCAAAGAATACAGTTGCAGCTCCAGTTGTTACGCCAGAGAAGCCGAACGGCATAAATGGTGTCCAGTTTTCAGGTTTGACATAGAAAGCGCCAACACCGATAAATAGTAAGACAACAAAGAGTTTGATAGCTACCATAATCGCATTAAAGCGAGCTGATTTTTTTGCTCCTCTTGTTAACAACAATGTCATTAGAAAGATAATACAGATTGCCGGTAAGTCTACGTATGTTCCAGCTTCAGGATTATATGCGCTTGTTAAAGCGGTAGGTAATGTAATCCCGAATCCACTTAATAATCCTTGGAAATATCCTGACCAACCAGAGGCAACAGCTGAGGAAGCTAAGCCGTATTCTAAAATTAAATCCCACCCTAAAATCCAGGCGATTAATTCTCCAAATGTTGCATAGCTATAAGTGTATGCACTACCAGATACCGGTACAGTTGATGCGAATTCAGAATAACATAGTGCTGCAAATACACAGGCTAAACCGGATAAAATAAACGATAGAATAAGTGCTGGTCCTGCGTGTTCTGCTGCGGCAACACCAGTAAGAACGAAAATGCCTGTTCCAATAATGGCGCCGACCCCGAGCATTGTGAGATCAAATGCACCGAGTTCTTTCTTTAAAGATGCCCCTTTTTGTTCTGCCTGTGCTAATAATGCTGAAATGGATTTTTTCCGAAATAGATTCATATAGATCCCTCACTCCTTAGTTGTTATAATATTCTGAAAAATATTCCCATTTTGTCGTATCGTGTCGAATCTTTGTAGTTCGTATTCTAAAGTAAAATAATATTTTTGTAAATATTTATTTTTTAGAAAATTCTACCTATTAATATTGTTCTTCTAGTTAATCTCGTGTTGAATGATAGTATAAAGCCAAAACAAGCTGGAGAGGATTTAATATGAGAAAAGGAATTGCCTTATTGTGTTTTCTATTTTGTATTGGAAGCTTAGTAGCATGTTCACAATCGGGCGGTAAAATTGATGAGAATAATGATGTGATTGCAAAAGGACATAAAATTTCTAATTTACATAAATTCGAGAAGTTCTTCATGAATGTTGAAAAAGGTAGAGCGGATAAAATATGCATTGTGAATTATACACATGAAGGAGATCCAATCTTTCAAACGCTAGAATATGTTGGGAGAGAAATCAGCTATAAGGTAGATAATTCTTATGATAAATTTGCTGGTAAAGATAAAGGAATTTACTCCGATACTTGTAAAAAGATAATGAAAGATACTCGTGAAGATATAAGGTATACGCTACATGATTGTGTGAAAGAAACAGGTCATAATGGATATGACCTGTTACGTATATCGGCAAAATAAATGGGATTAAAAAAGGAAGGGGCTTATAAAAAGAAGAAACCTTCCTTTTGCTATGTTTATCCCGCTATTTGTGGGCAGTAAGACTCCCATCTCAAGATTCAGAGAGAAACGAGGAACAACTGCCCGTAAAAGACAGATTTATTAACCATCAGTGGAGATGAAGAAAACCCCTACTGATGGAAGTTTCACTTTATATTGTCGAAAACTTTACCGAATATCTGTTCGTTTTCTTGGTTTTTTCATGGGCATTCGTGGTAAAATGAGAATACAGATTTTTTACGAGGAGGTCGGTTTTGTTTGGAACATCAATTTGAGATTGTCTCAGAATATTCCCCGCAAGGTGATCAGCCAAGAGCGATACAGCAGCTGGTAGCGGGGATTAATAATGGTAAGAAACATCAAGTGTTGCTTGGAGCGACAGGAACGGGAAAGACATTTACGATTTCGAATGTTATTAAAGAAGTGAAGAAGCCAACGCTTGTAATGGCTCATAATAAAACATTAGCAGGACAACTGTATAGTGAACTCAAAGATTTCTTTCCGAACAATGCTGTTGAGTATTTTGTGAGTTATTACGATTATTATCAACCGGAAGCGTATGTACCACAAACCGATACGTTTATTGAAAAAGATGCACAAATCAATGATGAGATTGATAAATTACGTCACTCAGCGACATCAGCTTTATTTGAACGAGATGATGTCATTATTGTAGCAAGTGTTTCTTGTATTTACGGCTTAGGTTCGCCAGAAGAATACCGTGAACTTGTGGTTTCTTTACGCGTTGGTATGGAAAAGGACCGTAATCAATTGCTTCGTGAACTTGTTGATGTGCAGTACGGTCGTAATGATATTGATTTTAAACGCGGAACATTTCGAGTGCGCGGAGATGTAGTTGAGATTTTCCCAGCATCGCTTGATGAACATTGTATTCGGATTGAGTTTTTTGGCGATGAGATTGATCGTATCCGTGAAGTGAATGCCTTAACAGGTGAAGTATTAGCAGAACGTGAACATGTAGCAATCTTTCCGGCATCTCACTTCGTTACACGTGAAGAAAAAATGAAAGTTGCCATTGAAAATATTGAAAAAGAATTAGAAGAACGTTTAAAAGAATTAAATGATAACGGTAAATTGTTAGAAGCCCAGCGTATTGAGCAGCGAACTCGTTACGATTTAGAAATGATGCGAGAGATGGGATTTTGTTCGGGGATTGAAAACTACTCCCGTCATTTGACGCTCCGTCCAGCTGGTTCAACACCATATACATTAATAGATTATTTCCCTAAAGATTTCCTAATTGTTATGGATGAGTCGCATGTAACAGTGCCACAAGTAAGAGCGATGTATAATGGGGACCAAGCGCGTAAACAAGTGCTTGTTGACCATGGATTTCGCTTGCCGTCAGCGATGGATAATAGACCGCTTATGTTTGAAGAGTTTGAAGAGAAAACGAATCAAGTTGTGTATGTATCAGCAACACCGGGTCCATATGAACTAGAGCTTACACCGGAAGTTGTGGAGCAAATTATCCGTCCAACGGGGCTTTTAGATCCGCAAATTGATGTAAGACCAATTGAAGGGCAAATAGATGATTTATTAGGGGAAATCCATGACCGCATTGCGAAAAATGAGCGTGTATTGATTACGACATTAACAAAGAAAATGTCAGAGGATTTAACAGATTATTTAAAAGATGTTGGTATTAAAGTAAACTACCTACATTCTGAAATTAAAACGCTAGAGCGGATTGAAATTATTCGAGATCTTCGCCTTGGTAAATTTGATGTGCTTATTGGTATTAACTTGTTGCGAGAAGGGCTTGATATTCCAGAAGTATCACTCGTAGCGATTTTAGATGCGGACAAAGAAGGGTTCCTACGTTCAGAGCGATCATTGATTCAGACAATTGGTCGTGCCGCGCGTAATGAACACGGTCATGTAATCATGTACGCAGATCGCATAACGAGATCGATGGGAATTGCAATTGAAGAGACGAAACGCCGTCGTCAAAAGCAAGAAGCTTACAACGAGGAACATGGCATTACACCGAAAACAATTCAAAAAGAAGTACGTGACGTGATTCGTGCAACAACAGCTGCAGAAGAAACA
The DNA here is from genome assembly GCF_000161455.1 of Bacillus pseudomycoides DSM 12442. Taxonomy (GTDB): domain Bacteria; phylum Bacillota; class Bacilli; order Bacillales; family Bacillaceae_G; genus Bacillus_A; species Bacillus_A pseudomycoides. The sequence continues at coordinate 4,385,367 of NZ_CM000745.1, read as the reverse complement.
GAAGTGTATGAAGCTGGGCCGGCTAAGAAAATGACGAAGAAAGAACGAGAAAAAACAATCGCGAAGATGGAAGCAGAAATGAAGGAAGCGGCAAAGGCACTAGACTTCGAGCGTGCAGCTGAGCTGAGAGATTTACTGCTAGAATTAAAAGCGGAAGGGTGAAAATAGTGAGCAAAGATTTTATCGTTGTAAAAGGTGCGAGGGCACATAACTTGAAAAATATTGATGTAACCATTCCGAGAAATCAGCTCGTTGTTGTGACAGGTCTGTCTGGTTCAGGGAAATCATCATTAGCATTTGATACGATTTATGCCGAAGGGCAGCGCAGATACGTGGAGTCTTTATCCGCGTATGCGCGCCAATTTTTAGGGCAAATGGATAAACCGGATGTGGATACAATTGAAGGGTTATCGCCAGCAATTTCAATTGATCAAAAAACGACGAGTCGTAACCCGCGTTCAACAGTCGGAACGGTGACAGAGATTTATGATTATTTACGCCTATTATTTGCGCGTATTGGGACACCAATCTGTCCGAACCACGGGATTGAAATTACATCACAAACGGTAGAACAAATGGTAGACCGTGTTTTGGAATATCCAGAGCGCACGAAATTACAAGTGTTAGCACCGATTGTATCAGGTCGTAAAGGTGCACACGTGAAAGTATTAGAGGATATAAAGAAACAAGGTTATGTTCGCGTTCGTGTTGATGGAGAAATGCTTGATGTGTCTGAAGAAATTACGTTAGATAAAAACAAGAAGCATTCCATTGAAGTCGTAATTGACCGTATCGTTGTGAAAGAAGGGGTTGCAAGCCGCCTTGCAGATTCTCTTGAAAGTGCATTGAAACTAGGTGGAGGTCGTGTATTAATCGATGTGATTGGAGAAGAGGAGCTTTTATTTAGTGAGCATCATGCTTGCCCGCATTGTGGTTTTTCGATCGGTGAATTAGAACCTCGTATGTTCTCTTTCAATAGCCCATTTGGTGCGTGTCCGTCTTGTGATGGGCTTGGCTCAAAGTTAGAGGTAGATTTAGAACTTGTAATTCCAAATTGGGATTTATCGTTAAATGGGCATGCGATTGCCCCTTGGGAACCGACTAGTTCGCAATATTATCCGCAATTACTGCAATCTGTGTGTAATCATTACGGCATTGATATGGATATGCCTGTGAAGGATATACCGAAAGAGTTATTTGATAAAGTGTTGTACGGAAGTGGAGAAGAGAAGGTTTATTTCCGTTATGTGAATGACTTTGGACAAGTGAAAGAAAGTGATATTTTATTTGAAGGAGTTATTCCAAATATTGAACGTCGCTACCGTGAAACAAGTTCTGATTACATTCGTGAACAAATGGAGAAGTATATGGCGGAGCAGGCGTGTCCGAAATGTAAGGGCGGCCGCTTGAAGCCAGAAAGCTTAGCTGTTTTTGTTGGCGGAAAAACGATTGCGGATGTAACGAAGTACTCTGTTCAAGAAGTTTATGATTTCTTCGAGGGCATTGAACTGACAGAAAAACAAGAAAAGATTGCTCGTTTAATTTTACGTGAAATTAAAGAGCGCGTAAGTTTCTTAATTAACGTTGGACTTGATTATTTAACATTAAGCCGTGCAGCAGGAACATTATCAGGTGGAGAAGCACAGCGTATTCGTCTTGCAACGCAAATTGGTTCTCGTTTAACTGGTGTATTGTATATTCTTGATGAACCTTCTATCGGTTTACATCAGCGTGACAATGATCGCTTGATTCGTACACTACAGGAAATGCGTGATTTAGGAAATACGCTAATCGTTGTTGAACATGATGAAGATACAATGATGGCGGCTGATTATTTACTTGATATTGGCCCTGGCGCAGGAATTCATGGTGGGCAAGTTGTGTCATCTGGCTCGCCAGATGAAGTGATGAATGATGATAATTCATTAACAGGGCAATATTTAAGCGGTAAGAAATTTATTCCGGTCCCACTTGAGAGACGTAAAGGGGATGGGCGTAAGGTCGAGATTATTGGTGCAAAAGAAAATAACTTAAAAAATGCGAAGATGTCATTCCCGCTTGGGACATTTGTAGCAGTAACCGGCGTATCTGGATCAGGAAAAAGTACGATGATCAATGAAGTTCTATATAAATCGTTAGCACAGAAATTATATAAAGCGAAAAGTAAGCCAGGAGCTCATAAGGAAATTAAAGGCCTTGAGCATTTAGATAAAGTTATTGATATTGATCAATCACCAATCGGACGTACACCGCGCTCGAATCCAGCAACATACACAGGCGTTTTCGATGATATCCGTGATGTGTTTGCGCAAACGAATGAAGCAAAAGTACGTGGGTATCAAAAGGGACGTTTTAGTTTTAACGTGAAAGGTGGTCGTTGTGAGGCTTGCCGCGGTGATGGGATTATTAAAATTGAAATGCATTTCTTACCGGATGTATATGTTCCATGTGAAGTATGTCATGGAAAACGTTATAATCGTGAAACGTTAGAAGTGAAATATAAAGATAAGAACATTTCTGAAGTACTAGGAATGACGATTGAAGATGGGGTAGAATTCTTTGCCAACATCCCGAAAATTAAACGGAAGTTGCAGACGCTTGTAGATGTAGGGCTAGGCTATATGAAATTAGGGCAGCCGGCTACTACATTATCGGGTGGTGAAGCGCAGCGTGTGAAACTTGCATCTGAATTACATCGCCGTTCTACAGGTCGTACGTTATATATTTTAGATGAGCCGACAACCGGCTTACATGCACATGATATTGCACGACTTCTAGAAGTATTACAGCGCCTTGTTGAAAGTGGGGAAACTGTGCTTGTTATCGAGCATAACCTAGATGTAATTAAGACAGCAGATTACATTGTTGACCTTGGTCCAGAAGGCGGAGACAAAGGTGGTCAAATCATTGCGTCAGGTACGCCGGAGCAAGTTGTAAAAGAAGAGCGTTCCTATACAGGGAAGTATTTAAAAGAGATTTTAGAGCGTGATACGGCTCGTATGAAAGAGAAGATGAATGAGGTTGAGGTAGGGAGCTAAGCCAATTGGCTAGCTCCTTGTTTTTGTTTGGGAGAGGATTTAGCGTGACAGGTATACAAGTATAAGGGCTGGAATAAGTTGTTATATAAACTCATTTCGATTTTCAGCATACAAATCACGGCTACGAAGCCAAAAGGAGACTCCTACTCATTTCCTCCCTCTGTTTTCACATGGCATGGGGCGAACCTCCTATGCATGGGTGGATGCTCTCTTCCCAAAAAAAAAGAAAGGTTTTCCCTCGCTTTTTTTTATGGTTACTTGGCGTTTGCTATCCATTAGCGTATGATTAAGTATATATATCAAAAGGATGTGTAAGAAAATGAGATGGATTCTATCACTTCTTGTGAATAGCGTCGTATTAATTGTTGTATCAGGTCTTCTAAAGGGAATTGCACCAGACGCATTTTACATAGAAAACATACAAACCGCGATTATCGCGAGCGTTATTTTGTCGATTTTAAATGTATTTGTAAAACCGTTATTAATTTTAATTACGTTACCGATTACTGTTTTAACATTTGGTTTCTTCCTAATTATAATTAATGCAATTACATTAGAGATGACAGATTCTTTGTTAGGTGATGCTTTTAACATATCAGGATTTGGTGTAGCAATTCTTGCGGCAATTTGTATTTCTATTTTAAATATGCTGATTGATAAAGTAATTGTCGAGCCATTATCTGAGAAAAAATAGAAAAATGACAAAAAGAAAAACATTTCATGAATCTCATGAAATGTTTTTTTCTATTTAGTAGAAACCATATTTCTTGTTTTCAGAAAAAAATGGTACAATATCGGTTAGAATGGAATTTTACATCAAATGAGAATGAACCCGCAGCGGAGTGGAGGTTTACATATGCCGAAAGTAAGGACAAAAGATTTAATTGAGCAATTTCAATTGGAATTAGTAAGTGGTGAGGAAGGAATTCATCGTCCAATTGATACAAGTGATTTATCGCGACCTGGAATTGAAATGGCAGGATTCTTTACATATTATCCAGCAGATCGCGTACAGCTTCTTGGAAAAACGGAGCTTACTTTTTTTGATACATTAACAACTGAGCAAAAGCAAGAAAGAATGACAGCTCTTTGTACAGAAGAAACGCCGTGTATTATCGTAACGCGTAGTCAAGATGTACCTGGAGAATTATTGCAAGCATCACGTGAGTTTGGTGTGCCTCTTTTACGCTCTTCCCAAACGACGACAAGACTATCAAGTCGTTTAACAAATTATTTAGAAGGTAAGTTAGCACCAACAACTGCCGTTCACGGTGTATTAGTAGATATTTACGGCGTTGGTGTTTTAATTACAGGTCAAAGTGGCGTCGGGAAAAGTGAAACAGCACTTGAACTTGTTAAACGCGGTCACCGCTTAGTTGCGGATGATAGCGTAGAAATTCGTCAAGAAGATGAAGATACGTTAGTAGGAAGCTCGCCAGATTTAATTGAGCATTTACTAGAAATTCGTGGTCTAGGTATCATTAACGTCATGACGTTATTTGGTGCAGGGGCTGTGCGAAACTACAAGCGTATTACACTTGTGATTAATCTTGAGATTTGGGATCAAAAGAAAAACTATGATCGTCTAGGTCTTGATGAAGAGAAAATGAAAATTATAGATACAGAACTTACGAAGATTACACTTCCAGTTCGTCCTGGCCGAAACTTGGCTGTTATTATTGAAGTAGCAGCAATGAACTTCAGATTAAAACGAATGGGAGTCAATGCAGCACAACAATTTTCTGAGCGCTTAATGAGTGCGATTGAACTAGGAAATCAAGAATAAATTAGGAGAGAGAGGTCATACATATGCTGTTAGGTTCTGTACCACAGCTAGATCGTGTAGCGATTCAACTTGGGCCGTTCCCAGTCTATTGGTATGGGATTATTATTGGGACAGGTGTTTTGCTTGGACTTTGGCTAGCTACGCGCGAGGGTGAACGATTAGGTATTCCAAAAGATACTTTTGTCGATCTTGTTTTAATTGCGGTACCAATCGCGATTATTTGCGCACGCGCATACTATGTTATTTTTGAGTGGGAATATTATGTACAAGACCCAAGGCAAATTATTAATATTCGTCAAGGTGGATTGGCGATTCATGGTGGTTTAATCGGAGCGGTGATTACGGGGATTTTCTTTGCGAAAAAACGCGGTATTTCCTTCTGGAAGCTGGCTGATATTGCAGCACCAAGTATTCTTCTTGGACAAGCAATTGGCCGATGGGGGAACTTTATGAACCAAGAGGCTCACGGCGGTGAAGTAACAAGACAGTTTTTAGAAGGCTTACATTTACCAGAGTTTATTGTGAATCAAATGTATATTGATGGTGTATATTATCATCCAACGTTCTTATATGAATCATTATGGAATTTTGCAGGTGTAATTCTATTATTGTTATTACGCAAAGCGAATTTACGCCGTGGTGAATTATTCTTTACGTATTTAATTTGGTATTCAGTTGGACGTTTCTTTGTGGAAGGCTTACGTACGGATAGCTTAATGTTAGGACCGCTTCGCATTGCGCAAGTGATGTCCATCGGGCTTGTTGTTATTTCTATCATTTTCATTATTGTGAGACGTATAATGGGGCAAGCTGATAAAAGATATTCAGAAAACTAGAGAAAAGTAGCATCTTATATGAGATGCTGCTTCTTTCATATTCAGGCAGTGAAAGGATCGAGCATATGAAAATAAATACAGTGTTATTTGATTTAGATGGAACATTAATAAATACAAATGAACTTATTATTTCTTCTTTTTTACACACGTTAAATAAGTACTATCCAGATCAGTATAAGCGCGAAGATATATTGCCATTTATCGGTCCATCTTTGCATGAGACGTTTCGTTCAATGGATGAGGGCAAGGTAGATGAGATGATTCAGTGCTATCGTCAGTTTAATCATGACCATCATGATGAACTAGTGGAAGAATATGAAACTGTCTATGAAACCGTTCAGGAATTAAAGAAACAAGGTTATAAAATTGGAATTGTGACCACGAAGGCGAGACAAACAGTAGAAATGGGTTTAAAGCTTTCAAAATTAAAGGAGTTCTTTGATGTTGTTGTAACAATTGATGATGTAGAACACGTGAAACCACATCCAGAACCTATTCAAAAAGCATTGAAACTATTGGATGCAAAACCGGAAGAAACATTAATGGTTGGTGATAACCATCATGATATAGTAGGCGGACAAAACGCAGGTACGAAAACAGCGGCAGTGGCATGGACGATTAAAGGTAGAGAGTATTTAGAATCGTATAAGCCGGATTATGTACTAGATAGAATGAGTGATTTATTATCCATTTTGTCTGAATAGTAGATAAGGGGAGAGAGCAAAGTGCGACGGACAACGTGCTACCCTGTTTCAGGAGCAAATTCATTATGGAATGTGTATAAAACAGTATCCTTCTTTAAGGTAATGAAAAATTTTATTGTTATTCAAATTGCACGCTATACGCCATTTTTATCCGTGAAGAACTGGTTGTATCGCACGTTTTTACGGATGAAAGTCGGAGAGCAAACATCATTTGCACTTATGGCTATGCCTGATACTATGTTTCCAGAAAAGATTACAGTTGGAGCAAATTCAATAATTGGCTACAATACAACGATTTTAGCTCACGAATATTTAATTACGGAATATCGTCTTGGAGAAGTAATCATAGGGAATGAAGTGATGATTGGAGCAAATTCCACTGTATTGCCAGGTGTGAAGATTGGGGACGGTGCTATTGTTTCAGCAGGTACGCTTGTTCACCGTGATGTACCAAGCGGTGCTTTTGTAGGTGGAAATCCAATGCGTATCATTTATACGAAGGAAGAGATGGCAGAGAGGAGAAAGTCAATGTTAAAAATGTAACATTTCCCTTCTCTTTTTATGAATAAAAAGGAAATAATTGATTATAATATACTGTTTTGTTTTTTACGGAATCGTTTATACTTATAAATAGAAGAAGGTATGAACGAAGAAAACAAAAAACTGGAGGATATATGGGGAAAAATCAAAGAATATTTAAGGAGAACGGACAAGTTATCTCTTTTAATCAATTAGCTGATTTCTTTTATAAAAAAGGGATGAAGTCTTATCGCAATCATAAATTACAAGATGCGATTAAATATTTTCGAAGAGCGGCACAAAGTGAGAAAGAGCCGTTTATTTTATGTCAATTAGCTACGGTATTATCGGAAGTCGGTGAGTATCAAGAATCAAATCAAATTTTCTTGAAACTGATTCGTTCGAATTCTAATATTGAACAGTGCTATTATTTTGTAGCAAATAATTACGCATATCTTGGCTTGTTTCAGCAGGCGAAGAAGTATGCGGAGCAATATTTAGAGATAGCTACAGAGAAGGAATTTGTGGAAGAGACGTTAGAATTGCTTGAAATTATGGAAGAAGAATCAATGGATGCGGAAGAGTTTGAAGATGAAGATGAGTTAATTGTCATGCAGGAACAAGCGAACCGTTATATTCGCAACGGACAATTAGAAGAAGCAATTGCTACACTTGAAGTTGTTACGAAAGATTATCCGGAATTTTGGTCGGGTTATAATAATTTAGCAATTGCTCATTTTCAGTTAGGAAATGTAGATAAAGCATTAAAGTTAACAGAGATGATTTTAGAGAAAAATCCTGGTAATATGCATGCGTTATGTAATACGCTTATTTTTCTATATTCAATTGGAGAGCATAAGCAAGTAGAAGCGTTAGCGAAGCAACTAGAATCCGTATATCCAATGTCATTTGAGCATCGATTAAAGCTAGGAACAACATTCGCGACAATTGGTCACTTTGCATCGGCATATAAATGGTTAAGGTTATTAAAGCGTCAAGGTTATGAAGGAGATGTCAGCTTTTACTATTGGTTTGCATACTCTGCTTATATGATAAAAGATCAACAGACAGCGGAAAAGATGTGGCAATCTGTTGTAGAATTACACCCTGATAAAAAAGGGAAAGAGCCGTGGAATGCCCTGCATTTAGCTGATGAAGGACAGAATGTTTTGTTTGAAGAGCTGAGGAAATCTTTCCAGCAAAGTACAACGTTAGAAGAGCAAATGTTAGCACTGTATTTAATGAATGAATTAACAACACCTGAGAAGATTGGCTTTTTCTTTGATGTGACGCAGGCGAAAAATCGTGTGCCAATTGTTTCGCAACTGGCAAAATACTTCTTTTTAATGAGCAGTCATAAGAGTATTCCGAGCGAGTTACAACCGTTTGAACAATGTATTCGGATTGCGGATGCCTTATATAACTATACAAATAAAGAAGATGAATTGATTGAAGAGTGCTTACATTTCTGGTTTTGTACTTTTATACGCCTATATACATCTGGGACGGTATTTACAAACGTGTTTGGTTGGTCTGCGGCAATCGAGTATATTGTGCGCGGAGAACAGAGAAATAAAATGACACAGGCCGAACTTGGAAATATATATAATGTATCTGTGGCAACTGTGAGAAAATATGTGCAAGTAGTAAAGCGTACTCACGCGTAGGCAAATCATTGGGAAAAAACAGATGCTAACAGTATAATGAGGGTAAGTTATGGTAGGAATGAATAGGAGTGAATAGTGTGTCAGAAGAAAAAATTTATGATGTCATTATTATTGGTGCTGGGCCAGCTGGGATGACAGCTGCAGTGTATACGTCTCGTGCAAATTTAAGCACGCTTATGCTTGAACGTGGTATTCCAGGCGGACAAATGGCAAACACAGAAGATGTAGAAAACTATCCAGGTTATGAATCTATTTTAGGACCCGATTTATCAAATAAAATGTTCGAGCATGCGAAAAAATTCGGTGCTGAATATGCATATGGTGATGTGAAAGAAGTCATCGATGGCAAAGAATACAAAACAGTTGTAGCTGGTAAAAAAGAATACAAAACACGCGCAATTATCGTTGCAAGTGGTGCAGAGTATAAAAAAATCGGTGTACCAGGTGAAAAAGAACTTGGTGGCCGTGGTGTATCATATTGCGCGGTATGTGACGGCGCTTTCTTTAAAGGGAAAGAACTTGTTGTTGTTGGCGGCGGAGATTCTGCTGTTGAGGAAGGTGTGTATTTAACACGTTTCGCATCAAAAGTAACAATCGTTCACCGTCGTGATGCTCTTCGCGCACAGAAAATTCTTCAAGACCGTGCTTTCCAAAATGAGAAAGTGGACTTCATTTGGAATCATACTGTAAAAGAAATTAACGAAGAGAATGGTAAAGTAGGTAGTGTAACACTTGTAGATGTTAACACTGGTGAAGAACAAGAATTTAAAGCAGACGGTGCTTTTATCTATATCGGAATGTTACCATTATCAAAACCATTTATTGAGCTTGGCATTACAAATGAAAATGGTTATATTGAAACAAATGAACGTATGGAAACGAAAGTTCCTGGTATTTTCGCAGCTGGTGATGTTCGCGAAAAAATGCTTCGTCAAATTGTAACAGCAACTGGCGATGGTAGTATCGCAGCACAAAGTGCACAGCATTATGTAGAAGAGTTGTTAGAGGAATTAAAAACTGTAACAGAAAAATAAGGATGTAAATCCTTTTCGAAGAAGAAAGCTACCTTCGTA